>JBIKWV010000202.1:0-7149 GCA_044356135.1 Elainellaceae cyanobacterium | reverse complement strand
AATAGACCGAAGAGTGGGGTGATCTGCTGCACCGTATAGCCCACGTAGACAAATAGATTGAACAGGGCCAGCAGAGCCATTGCCGGAATCACAAAGGGCAGAACCGATCGGAGTAGTCCTTGATTGGACTCCTTCCCCGGTTTTGCCCACAGCGTCACCCCCAGGGTGGGAATCCCCTCAGTCAGCAGCGTCAGAATCGCATTGTGCTTAATCGTCAGCGGGAAGATCAGACCGGGCATCACCAGCGCCAGCATCAGAATCACGAAGGAAGACACGCGCACCAGCGAAATTTTGGTGACATCCTGGATGCTGTTGCGAATTCGCTGTCCTTCCAGGAAGGCATCGGGCAGCGCTTCAAAGGAATCCTTGAGCAAGACCATATCGGCGACGCCTCTTGTAATCTGGCTACCGCTCTCCATCGCAATCCCTACGTTGGCCTTAAGGTGAGCTTTTGGCCGGGGCAGGAGTGGGCGATCGCATCATTTGTTTTATTACTGAAGGAAGCGCTGGCCGCGTAGTCTCCCAGAATTGCCCGCAGATCGGGTTCACTGACGCCAACGGGCTGCACCGTCTGGAGTTGGATCCGGTTGGCCGTCAGGGTTCCCGTTTTGTCCAGACACATGACGTTAATGTGGCTGAGGGACTCCATCGCGTTCGATTGCTGAATCAGGGCATTGCGATCGGCCATTCTTACAGCGCCCATCGCGTAGGCCAGCGTGATCATCAGGAACAGGCCGCTGGGGACGAGTCCGGCGATCACCGCTGCATTCTCAACGGTGCGGGGAAAGGGGGTGAGGCCCATCAGCATGGAGGTCGCTGCCAGCAGACAGAGGAAAATTGCTGCCACCAGCAGGACTCGCACGATCAGGTTAATCTCTTTTTGCAGGGGGGTGAGTATACGGCGAAAGGTTTTGGCTCCGGCGGTGAGCTGATTGGCGTAGCTGTCTTTCCCTACTTTTTCCGCCTGGTAATAGGCTTTGCCACTGACACAGAAGCTGCCGGAGTACAGCGGCTTACCTGCCTGCTTGGGAATCAGGTCGGATTCACCTGTCAGCAGTGATTCATCTATGTTCACTTCACCACTGCCAACCACTGTCCCATCTACCACAATCTGATCGCCGGGATGTACCACCAGCAGATCGCTCACCACAATTTCGTTGGGGTCAACGACTTTTTCGCTGCCCTCCCGCACAATGGTGACTGTAGGGCGAGAGATCAGCGCAATTTTATCGAGTTTCTTTTTGGCGCGAATCTCCTGGTAGATGTTGACGATGACGTTGGTAGCAATGACGAAGGTGAATGAAGGAATGCAGATTAACGCAGATAAACGCAGATGAATGCAGAATGAATATAGCCTGTTGGGGTGAAAATTTGGGGCAAAGGGGAGAAGAACTTAGTGGGTGGATAAGGAACGCAGATGAACGCAGATGAACGCAGATGAAGACGGATGGATGAGGTGTCACATCCTATGCTGTTTGCACCGCCCCAAGTAACTTTCCTTTGAACTGACTCATATATAAGTCGTGATAGAAATCGTGTTTTTGCATTAGTTCATCGTGTGTCCCCCGTTCGATGATTTCTCCGGCTTTGATCACTAAAATTTGATCGGAGTCCCGAATGGTGCTGAGACGATGGGCGATGACAAAGCTGGTGCGCCCTTCCATGAGGCGAGCCAGGGCTTCCTGGATCTTTTCTTCGGTACGGGTATCGACGTTGCTGGTGGCTTCGTCGAGGATGACCATGCGCGGGTCCTGCACCATCATCCGGGCGATCGTCAGGAGTTGGCGCTGTCCCTGGCTCAGGTTGCTGCCCCGTTCAGTCAGCAGGGTGTCGTAGCCTTTGGGGAGGCGCATGATGAAATCGTGGGCGTTGGCACGTTTTGCGGCTTCGATGCAGTCTGTCTCGTGGGCCTCCAATCGGGCATAGCGCAGGTTGTTCATCACTGTGTCAGAAAACAAGAAGGGTTCCTGGAGCACGATGCCCACCTGACGACAGAGGCTTTCTTGCTGCACGTCGTAGATGCTGTGGCCGTCGATCAAAATATCGCCGCGATCGACATCGTAATAGCGAGTGATCAGGTTAATAATGGTGCTTTTGCCTGCCCCCGTAGGGCCGCACAGGCCAATCTTCTGTCCCGGCAGGGCGGTGAAGGTGTTGCGTTTGAGGATGGGTCTGCCGGGGACGTAGCTGAAGTCCACGTCCCGGAATTCCACATGGCCGTTGATCGGGGGCATGGGAACGGCGGTGGGCTTGTCGGTGATGACGGGCTTCTCGTCCAGCGTCAGGAAGATGCGTTCGGCAGCAGCGATCGACGCCAGCAGATCATCCAATGTGTTGGCAATGTTGACGATGGGGATGGAGAACTGACGGGTGTATTGCAGAAAGGTGGCAACTGTCCCTATATCCGCTGTACCGCGCAGGGTTAGAAAACTACCTACCAGTGCCACCAGTGCCACGTCGAGGTTGGTCAACACCTGGGTCACGGGACGGCTCAAGAGCGCCACAAATCGGGCTTTGATCCCGGCATTCATGGCGGCGAGGCTGATCTCTTTGAAGCTGTCGATCGCCTCCTCCTGCCGATCGTAGGCAATCACGACTTTCTCGCCGCTGATGGTTTCCTCCATCAGACCATTCAGTTCGCCTACCTCCTCCTGGAGTGCGGCAAATGCAGGCCCGGACGCCTGACTGATAAAGCCGATGAAGGCCAGGATCAGGGGTGCGATCACGAGGGCTGCGATCGCCAGCCGCCAGTTCAGCCAGACCATTGCGACCACAATAAAAATGATCTTCAGTCCTTCACTCACCAGCGTTCCCAGTCCACTGCGGAAGAACAGGGCGATCACTTCGGTGTCGTTGGTGACGCCGCTCATGAGTTCTCCAATCGGGCGACGATCAAAGAAGTTGAGCGACAGCGTCATCATATGCTCAAACAGATCGCGCCGCAGGTCGTAAATCGCCTTCTGAGCGACCCACGCCAGGATTTGCGCCTGGAGCATCAGGGCGACCCCACTGCCAATGGCGGCGATCGCCATCCAGGTGACCGTCTGGAACAGCGCATCCATGTCGCGGGGACCGCTCAGGTTGTTGATGCCGACCCCCAGCAGAAAGGGAATTAGCAGGTTCAGTGCCGTTCCCACCAGGAGCAGCAGGATGACGAGGGCGATCGCCCCTGTGTAGCGAGTGACGTAGCTCAGCAACCGCCCGAAGGTGTGCAACCGGGCGGGGGGAAAACTTTCCTTTGTTTTTGAACGAAGCTTGCGGCGAATGAATGGCTTCATGCGGGCACCCCTCCCAATTGAGAGTCACAAATTTCCCGGTAAAGTGGACAGGTGCGGAGCAGTTGTTCATGGGGGCCTGCGGCGATAATTTCGCCCGCCTCCATGACAAAAATGCAGTCCGCAGTGATAACCGTACTGATCCGTTGCGCCACAAACAGCGTGGTCGCCTGGTGCATCAAATCTTTGATAGCGTCCTGCACTCGCGCTTCGGTGGACATGTCTAAGGCGCTGGTGCTGTCATCCAGGATGAGAATTTTGGGCTGCATGGTCAGTGCCCGTGAAATCGAAAGTCGCTGCCGCTGACCGCCGGAGAAATTGGTGCCGCGACGGGCCACCGGGGCATCATAACCTTCGGGAATACTGCTGACAAAGCTGTGGGCGTCTGCGGCCATGGCTGCGGCCACCATCTCGTCCTCCGTGGCATCCGGTCGTCCGTAGCAGACATTGTCGCGGATTTTTCCGCTGAATAGGACAGATTCCTGGAGAGCAATGCCAACGATGTCATGCAGATCCGCTAAGGCAATGTCGCGCACGTCCACATCGTCGATGGTGATGCGTCCACTGGTGACATCATAGAAGCGCGGAATCAGATTCACCAGCGTTGACTTCCCGGCACCCGTGGCTCCCAGAAAAGCGACGGTCTGACCCGGCTCAATTGTGAGATTAATGTTTTTCAGAACCTGGTTCGAGGACTGCCCCTCTTTGCCGGGATATCCAAAGCAAACATTCTCAAACACGATGCGGCCCCTCGCCTGCTCCAGAGACAGCCCAACGGGGTTGGAAGAGTCGGGCACGACCGGAACCGAGTCCATGACGGTAAACATCCGTTCTGCCGATGCTTCCGCCGCAGTAATCTGGGGTGTGAGCATCGCCAGCACCACCAGCGGCAGCAGAATCGTGGCCAGGTATTGCGAAAAGGCAACGATTTCACCGACGGTAACGGTGCCTTCAGCCGCCGATAGACCACCGAACCAGAGCACCGCTGCGGTTGCCAGGTTGATGATCATGTATAGAGCGGGCTGCAGGAAAGCGGCGTACTGCATTGGGCGCAGAGACGCTTTGCGAAAGGACTGGTTGGCGCGATCGTACCGATGATTCTCGTAGTCGCCCTGGACGAAGGCTTTCACCACTCGAATGCCTGACAGGTCTTCCTGCAAAACGTTGTTCAGGTCATCCAGCTTCTTCTGGCGGATTTCAAACAGCGCTCCCATCTTATTCACAAAGAAGATCAGCACCACGATCACGATGGGCAGCACAATCCACAGAATCCACGTCAGACTGGGACTGTTGCGGTAGATCAGAAACAGCGCTCCCACGAACATCACCGGAGCCTGCACCAGCGACAGGATCACCATCTGGACGGCTGCCTTAATCGAGTTGACATCGCTGGTCATCCGCACCATCAGATCACTGGTGGGAAACTGATCCAGGTTGCCAAAGGAAAACGTTTGAATTTTCTTATATAGGTACATCCGCACTGCATGGGCGGTGTGTTCGGCGAACTGCACCGCATACCAGCCATTGGCGATCGTGAAAACTGCACCACACACGGCAAACAGAATCATCCACAGGACGCTGTTGACGGTGGCATCCCGATCGCCCTTGAGCAATCCCTCGTCCAGCAACACCTGCGTCATCAGCGGGATCAGCAGGGTGAACAGGGTGGCGATCGCCAGCAACACCTGGGAGACGACAAATGGCCGAACATAATCCCGGTAGATAGTAATAAATCTTCTTAAATTTGGCAACATGGGGGTATTCAGGCAACATCAACAACTTCTCAACGATTGGTAGAGGGGCGAAGTTTTTTCAGCAATTTTTATAGATTTGGGCGGTGACCACCAGTACAACGGCGATACCCATGCCAAATGACCCACTAGAACATTAGGGGCTTGCCATAAAATAAAATCCCAGTCAAACCCCAGTTTTCGCTTGTCGCGGCGGAGCCGCGAAAAGCCAAAACTGGGGTTTTATTAAACAGCAGATCCCTTACCTGATGAGAATACCTGCAAAAACTAAGAATTTGATACAGCAGTTCTCACCCAGGTGAGACGTGTCATAATATCCCGAACGCATCACTTACAGCGCTTTGCGCTGAGATAGAATCAAAGTTTTTGTTGAGAGCCGCGCTGAGCGCGGCTCTCAACAAAAACTTTGTCCCTCACGCGCTTGCAGAGCGCTGTAACCATGCCTTAAACCCATGTCTGTTATGGAGCAATCGCCCGTTACACTCACTCGCAAGCAGTTCTGGGCACTCTGGCTGACGCTGTTTATGATCGCCTACAACCTTGCGGTAATGCAGCCCCTGATGCCGCCGATTGTGAGCACCTTTAATGTCAGTATTGGATTCATTCAGAGTGCGCTGGTTCTGTTTTCACTGGTAACGGCGGCATTTGCACCCACCACCGAAAACCTCTGCCGATTCTATGGTCGGGAGCGTGTCTTCGGAATTGGGGTGGTGTGCTACGGGATTGGGATTGCGATCGCCGCCACCAGCTCTGATATTTGGATTCTGGTGGCCAGCTTCTCCATTCTGGCCGGACTGGCGGCAACGCCGCTGGTGAGTGCGCCCTGGGCGATGATAGATGCTGCCTACGACGGCAAGGAGGAACAAAAAGCAACCCTGGCCTTCCTTCTGGCAGGGGTGATGGGAGGACTATCGGGAGCGATTATCGGGGGATTGATTGCCTCGAGAGTGGGCTGGCGATGGTCTTTTACGCCCTCCCTGATTACATTTCTGCTGGTGTTGGTGCTGGGGCGATCGCTGCCCAGAACCAGGATGAAGTTGAGCAAGGAGCCGATTGACTGGGTCGGTGGATTGTTGTCGCTGATTGGCCTGGGATCGATTCTGGTTGGCCTCAGCCTGGGCGGAGAATACGGCTGGTGGGTTCGCAAACGTCCATTTATCATTGTCGGATTCATTTTCCCACCCTTTCCGGTATCGGTTGTGCCGCTGCTGATGGCCGTTGGCGTGGTAGCCCTGGGGCTATTTGTTTTCTGGCAGCGGCAACAGGCAAAACGTGGGGCTTCTCTGCTGAGAGTCGGGCTGCTGAAGCGAAAGGTGTTTGTCTGTGGGATGCTGGCGGCGATGCTGCACACGCTGATCACCAGTGGCGTACAGTTCAATCTGTATCAATTACTGCCCAAGATTCTGAAGCTGAATCCCTTTCAAACGGCGATCGCCGTTCTGCCCTACACGCTGACATTACTGGTCGTCCTGTTCGCACTGCTGCTGTACCTCAAGATCGAGCAGAGAATTGCCCCCAAGTACGTTGTTTACCTGGGCTTAGGGTTTCTGAGTATCGGTATTTTTGAGTTGTACAGCGTGATGAATCCATCGTTGAGTTCCCTCCGGTTACTGCCCGGTCTGGTAACCATGGGCATAGGGTCGGCACTGTTTCTGGCCTATATTTCCTCTCTCACTTATTCGGCTGCCAGAAGGGACGAAAAACCGGAGGGTACAGGCATTTACAACCCTGTCCAAAATCTCGGTAATTCTCTGGGACGGGGCATTCTGGGGACAACGCTGATCTTCTTCACCTCACAGGGCATTGTGAATGGTGTACTGGAAAAACTGGGCAGAGAATTGCCGCCTGCGCAACGGGAAGAGGCGATCGCCAGGCTCCAATTCATGATCCAGACCTATGCGGACGACCAGATTCGAGAAGGCTTTGCCAGACTCCCTGACACGGTTCAGCCCTATCTCCAGTCCATTATTCAAACTTCTGCCTATGAAGGTTTCCGATGGGCGTTGCTGGTTTCACTATCGCTGTCTGTTGTTTGTTTTCTGCTCACGACTCAACTTCCTGGTCGTCCCCGCAGAGAGTCCACGTCCTGATGGCTGTTTCGATTAGGGGCTTGCCATAAAATA
>JBIKWV010000201.1:0-7160 GCA_044356135.1 Elainellaceae cyanobacterium | reverse complement strand
TCAGCGTCGATCGCCAGCCCTTTCATGCGATCAAGTCCTTTGCCGGGAAGGCCGGACAGGAGGTGACGATGCTGGTGGTGCGATCGCCCTCCTCTGCGCCGCAGGAGATTACCGTTAAACCCAAGGTTTTCGACGGGATTCGCATGTTCATGGATGCTCAGCGCGAAAGTGTTGAAGTGATCAATCAGAACGGCAGGAAAATCGGCTACATCCATGTCTGGTCCTACGCCAATGACGAGGCGCAGGAAATTCTGGAGAGTGAACTGATTTACGGTCGCCTCAGAAATGCCGACGCGCTGGTGCTGGATCTGCGGGAGGGTTGGGGGGGCGCGCCGCTGACGGTACTGAATATCTACAGCGATCGCGGCCCTACCATCACCAGCGTGGATCGGGATGGCGATCGCTACACCAGCGACTCCTCCTGGAAGAAGCCCGTGGTGATGCTGGTCAACGACGGTAGCCGCAGCGCCAAGGAAATCCTGGCCTACGCCTTCAAAAAGGACAAATTTGGTCCCGTAGTCGGCTCCCGGACAGCAGGTGCGGTGGTCGCAGGTCGAGCGTTTCTCATGCGGGACGGTAGTCTGCTCTACGTTGCTGTAGCCGATGTGTTTGTGGACGGGAACCAGCCCCTGGAAGGGGTGGGGGTTGTCCCCGATGTGGTGGTAGATGCACCGATTCCCTATGCGAACGGGGCGGACCCGCAGAAGGAGCGGGCGATCGGCGTTGCAGTTGAGCAAGTAAGGTAAGATTGGGCACAGACGATGTTAAGCACTCTGAAATTGGCACTTTGGTTCAAATCCTCAGTAAATTTGAGTTAAGGCTGTAATCATCCTGATAGCCCTGAAGAGGCGGTGTCTTGAAATGGAAACTAAAACCGTTCAAATTCGTGTCAATTCTGAAGTAGCCCGGATGTTTGAGACTGCTTCAGAGGAGCGTCGCCGCCAACTAGAAGCACTTATCAGCCTGAAGCTAAGCGATCTAGTTCGCAACAGAGGGACTCTGGAAGAGGTAATGAGCGACGTCAGTCAAAAGGCTCAAGCAAGGGGTTTAACTCCAGCAATTCTAGAATCCCTCCTGGGCGAAGACTAGCGTGCGTTGCGTATTTGACACCAATGTCATCATCAGCGCGCTTCTTTTTTCGCAGGGCAAACCAGCTCAAGCGTTTCGCTATATCTTGCAGCATGGTGAAGTGCTACTCTCTCTCGATCTGCTGGAGGAAATCAATGAAGTTTTGGGGCGAGAAAGATTCAATCGTTACGTAACGGGCGAGGAGCGTGAAACTTTTCTTGCTGCCCTTGTAGAACGAGCATTTTTGGTGGAAATTATCGAACGGGTTTAGGGATGCCGCGATCCAAAGGATGACAAAGTGTTGGAGCTGGCGGTAAATGGTAACGCGGAGTATATCGTGACTGGAGACAAAGACCTCCTTGTGCTCCATCCATTTCGTGAAGTCAAGGTTGTCACGGTCGATGCTTTTCTAAAAACTTTGGAGGTTGGATGAACCAGTAAATCCTCTAAAAAGCTTGCATTTCTGGCCATCCTGCCCCCTAATATGGATAGTTAATTTGTTCAGGCAATTTCCTGTAAATCCTCCCTCATGACCTCCGAATCTTCTCCTGCTCCCGTTACTGCGATTCCCCAGCCTGCCCCGGAGGAGAATCCCCATCTCCAGGTGCGCTTTAAGAGCGAGGGCGGGCGGCTGTTGCTGATGCTGCCGCCAGAGCTGGAAATGAGCAGCATCCCGACCGGGTGGACTGATGTCTGGCAGCAGCTCAAGCAACGGCTGAGTTCGGGCGATCGCTTCTGGCAGCCGAATACCTCGGTTCACCTGATTGCGCGCGATCGCCTGCTGGATTCCCGTCAGTTGCAGTCGATTGCAGACACTCTGGCAGAGTCGCAGCTCCAGTTGAAGCGGGTCTACACCAGTCGGCGACAGACGGCAGTAGCGGCAGCGACGGCAGGGTTTTCGGTAGAACAGCATTCTCCGGTGGCGCATCTGAATCAGCAAACGGAGACGGGGCAGGCTCTGGCAGATGCCCTGTATCTGGAGACCACCGTTCGTTCTGGAGTAGAGATTCGGCATCCCGGTAGCGTGGTAATTCTGGGGGATGTGAATCCAGGTAGTTCGGTGATTGCTGATGGCGATATTCTGGTGTGGGGAACGTTGAGGGGCGTGGCCCATGCTGGGGCAAAAGGCAATCCCCGATGTTTAATCATGGCGTTGCGGCTGGATCCCACTCAGTTGAGAATTGGTGATGCCGTGGCTCGTCCACCGGAGAAACCCCCCGCCCAATACCAGCCCGAAGTGGCCTACGTCACCCCCGAAGGGATTCGCATTACCACCTCCACCGAATTTCCCAAGTTACGGTTGCTGACTCCTCTGGAGCCAACCCCGTAATCGACCACCCCCAAAAACAGCGACTCGCTTCTGAGTGACAAGGACTGGATTCATGGCACGCATTATCGTTATTACCTCTGGCAAAGGCGGCGTGGGAAAGACCACCACCACGGCGAACATCGGCATGGCGCTGGCGCGGCGCGGTCGAAAAGTGGCCGTTGTGGATGCTGACTTTGGCCTGCGCAACCTGGATTTGTTACTGGGTTTAGAAAATCGGATTGTCTACACTGCCGTTGAAGTGCTGGCGGGCGAATGCCGGCTGGACCAGGCGCTGGTGAAAGACAAACGACAGCCGAACCTGGCCCTCCTCCCTGCCGCCCAAAATCGCACCAAAGACGCGGTCACCCCTGAGCAGATGAAGGGGCTGATCAATACCCTGGCGGAGACCTACAACTATATTCTGGTGGACTGCCCTGCGGGGATTGAGATGGGCTTTCAGAACGCGATCGCCGCTGCCCAGGAAGCGCTGATCGTCACCACTCCAGAAATTGCCGCTGTGCGTGATGCCGATCGGGTGGTCGGTCTTTTAGAAGCAAACGATATTAAAAAACAACGGCTCATTGTCAATCGCCTGAAACCCGCAATGGTACAGGAAGACCTGATGATGTCGGTGAAGGATGTGCAGGAAATTCTGGCGATCCCGCTGATTGGGGTGGTGCCGGATGATGAACGGGTAATTGTGTCCACGAACCGGGGAGAACCGCTGGTGTTGAGCCAGAAAATTACGCTGGCAGGAATGGCGTTTGACAATATTGCCCGTCGTCTGGAGGGAGAATCGATCCCCTTCCTGGATCTGACGGCCTCGCACGACGACCTGTTCTCTCGCATCCGCCGCATGTTCCGCAGTTCTTCCAATTAGCCCTTTCGCACCATGTCCATGCTCAACGACCTCCTCGATCGGTTATTCCCTCGCCCCCAGGAAAGCAACCGCGAAACCGTGAAACGCCGCCTGCAAATTGTGCTGGCCCACGATCGCGCCGACCTCTCGCCTGCCATGATTGAGAAAATGCGGCAGGAGATTCTGGAGGTGGTGTCTCGCTACGTCGAACTCGACACCGAAGGCACCGAGTTTCTCCTGGAAAACAACCAGCGCGCCACCGCCCTGATCGCCAACCTCCCCATTCGTCGCGTCAAACCGGAACCCACCGAAATCAAAGTTGGGGAATAGCGTTCACATGGAGATGGGAAATTTTCTTACGTGGGCAGGGGCGATCGCCCTGATCGCAGGCTTTGCCATCGGTGTGATGCGCTGGGCCTACGTTGGTTCTGGCAGTGTTGCGGTCACCTTTGACCAGCCCGTTTCCTGTAAAGACAAACCAGATGAAGCGGTCTCGCAGGCGTTTCAGGCGGGATGTGAGGCATTTCGGCAGGGAAAATTTCGGCGATCGCTTGATCGCTTTGGCAGTGCCCTCAAATCCAGCGATACACTTGCAGAGGCGCATCATAATCGAGGACTGGTGCTCGCTAATTTACGGCAGGACAATGATGCCGTGCTCAGTTTAGTCAGGGCCGGAGCGCTGTATCTGGAGCAGGGTAACCCTGAGGGGTATGCCCTGGTGAAGCAGCACCTGGAGCAGTTGAAACAGGCAAGATAAAATTCTGGACTTTTGATTCAATTGCGCCGATTTTTTCTGAAACGCTGACGCCGCCAGCGCTTCAGAAAAAATCGGCGCTAAAATTAACAATGCTGGGAAACGCTCCCTGTGAGAGCGTTTCCCGGCATTGCAGGAAAAATAGTCAGAAGCTCGGTATACAGCACTTTGCGCTGAGACAAGTAGGTAGGCGCGATTAAACTTGAAACCCTAAAAGCTGTCCCGCCTGCTTCGCGGGCGGGACAGCTTTTAGGGTTTCGTTACTTAAAACCAAAGTTTTTGTTGAGAGCCGCGTGAAGCGCGGCTCTCAACAAAAACTTTGTGCCTCACGCCCTTGCAAAGCGCTGTAACGTTATGCCGCAGGCGCAGATGGCTGGGGCGTGGGAGCCAGCTTCGGATAGGCAATCCGCTGGTGATTGAACTGCTGCCAGACCTGAACAAAAATCTCTGCAATACAGGTCATATCGGCACGAGTCAGTCCTGAATCCACCATCTGATCATCCTGCCAGCGGGCACGCATGACCCGGTTGACCATCGCCAGCGCTTCTTCGGGGGTGGCATCCTTGAGCGATCGCAGGGCCGCCTCGCAGGAGTCCGCCAGCATGACGATCCCTGTCTCTCTGGACTGAGGAGCAGGCCCCTCATACCGGAAGTCCGATTCGCGCACAATCAGCGTCGGGTCAGCCTTTGCCCGTTTCAGCGCCTCGTGATAGAAATAGGCGATTTGCATCGTTCCCTGGTGTTCTGGGATAAACGCCTGAATTCTGCGAGGCAATCGATAGCGGCGAGCCATCGCCAGCCCCTCAGTGACGTGCTTTCTGATAATTTCAGCACTTTTCCAGGGGTCATCGATCAGGTCGTGTTTATTCGGACCACCCATCTGGTTCTCAATGAAGCCCAGGGAATCGTGCATCTTGCCGATGTCGTGATACAGGGTGCCCGCCCTCACCAGCTCCACATTGCAACCCAGTTCCCGCGCTGCCGCCTCTGCCAGCGTAGCCACAAACAGGGTGTGCTGGAATGTACCAGGAGCCTCTGCCGCCAGTCGTTTCAACAGGGGGCGGTTGGGGTTGGCCAGCTCCGCCAGTCGAATCGAAGTCACCAGGTCAAACACCTGCTCTAGATAGGGACTGATGCCCAGCGCCACAATGCTCCAGGCCAGACCGATCGCCCCCTGCACAACGGCGGCCACCAGCAGGTTATGCCAGACGACCCCCACCCCGGCAGTAGCAATCAACCCGGCAAAGAAATAAACAATCCCCTGAGTCAGTCCAACAGCGCCTCCCAGCAGCGCCAGCTCTTCTCTGGAGCGCGATCGCCCCGTCAGCACCGCTCCCAGCAGTCCGCCCGCAGCACTGGCGATTAGCATACTCAGGTTCATCTCAATTCCAATTGGTAGAGCAATGCTCAGTAGAAGCACCACCGTTACCCCCAGCGCCGACCCATAGAAACTACCCATCAGCAGGCCCAGGGCAGGCAGACTGGTGGTGGGTACCCCCAATGCCGCCAGCAGGGGAGTCGTCATCGTCATCAACAGCACCAGCAGGTGGTCACGTCGCCGCAGACCGGGATGGAATCGCTGTTCAACCAGCAGAAACAGGGCGACGCCTCCCCCTACCAGCAGGGCAAAGGTCACCAGCCCCAGCAGGTTCACCTGACGCTGACTCATGCCGAAGTGGTCCAGCAGCACAAAGTCCGACTGGGAAATCTTTTCACCCGCAGAGACAATCGTTTCACCCCGTCGAATAGAAACCTGAGCAGTCCTGACCGCGTTGGCCTCCTGTTCTGCCCGCTGTCGGGTCTGTACCGGATCCTGCACCAGATTCGGCTGGATTGCCTTCTGAAGCATGCGCGTGGCGAGCGCTCGGGCACTCATCGGTACCTCCCCAGTCACCTGGGTGCGAATAGCGTTATCCATCTGCCCATCGGGTAAACCAGGGGGAATGCCCTGAACCAGGATTCGTTCCAGCACCTGACGGGTGGCCAACTTGGTTGTTTCCCAATCGCTGTCTGGCAAATTCAGAAAGGCGGTGTCGAAGAGCGAATATTTCTCAGGATTCGCTGTCAGAGGGGCAGTTGCTTTGCTGTAGTTCTGTCGGGCACGGGTGACGATCTGCTTCAGTACCGTAAAGTCTTCGGATGAGACAGTGCGACGGTAGTTTTGCAGCTCCAGCACCGCCAGTTGCAGCGCCGCGTTGGTGGAGCCAGAGACAGTGGCGGCATTTCCCAGACGAATCGCTTTGGGCAGAGACGCTTTGCTGGCGGGGTTGGCCTGGGCAGCGGCGATCGCCCCCTTCCACTCCACATCGCTGGCTTGCCGCAGATAGCTCTGAGTCGATGTAGACAGGGTCGAGGTCGGTGCAAACGGAAACGCGCCAACCTGCTGCCGCAGTGCGTCTCCCTCGGCCAGCAGCCGCTGCATGGACTGATAAATTTCCTGGTTGATCGTCTGGTCGATCTTCAGAACGGGGGGCGCGGTCACCAGGGCAGCACGGCGCTTTGCCTCGGTTGTCTTTGAATCGGAGACAGTGGCCGAACCGGGTGCCCGCAGCGTTTGGGGAGCAATCGTATCCACCGCTAACTGAGGCTCGCTATAGAATCGGTAGCCGATCGTGCTGGTCAACACTACCACCGCCAGCACCGCCAGCAGCCAGCCCTGAACCTCTGGGATGCGGGAGGACTTGCGGCGATGGGGCGCTTTCAGCATCGCTTCGAGTCGGCTTCGCAGGCGGGGCGTCAGGAGCGATCGCCACAGCCGGGGCATACTCTGGGATAGCGGCTCTCCAAAGAGGTGGTTATATTTCCCCTCCACGACCCAACTGCGTACCGCCGAGACAAATTGACGGCGAGGGCGCGACCTGGGCGCTTTCTGACCCGGAACCATCTGCTTCGTGAACCGCCGAATCGACTTCATTAATGCACCGATCCCTTACGAGTGGACATCTTGCTCAACGGCAGATTGTTCAACCGTATATTCTGCCCAAAATGCACTAAAAATCAAGCAATCGCAACCCAGTGCCCTTGCGGGGGTCAGGGGGTGTGCCCCTGCGTGGGGGCAGTGCCCCCCACCCCCATCCCTCACCTGAGAAAGAACCGCTATAGGAGATTTCTGCAAAAGAAGTTACCTGTTGTGTGGGCGGTTCCACCCGCGTAGTGGGTGGAACCGCCCA
>JBIKWV010000200.1:0-7163 GCA_044356135.1 Elainellaceae cyanobacterium | reverse complement strand
ATCCACCCATCCACCCATCCACCCTGTTCTTGAGCCTGCCAAAAGATCTACCCCGTAATTTCCCTTACACCCCAATTAACGGAAATACCCAATCCCAGCCGTCTTCTAATCTTCTTGATGTTCTTGCTCGATGTCTTCTCTTTAGGTTTACAAACTTGCTTAAAAGTTTCTGTATGCTTACAGATATAGGGGCAAAAACTCTTCTACCCGCTAGCTCGGTTCACGGATACGACGGTTTGAGTTAGCGTTTTCGTTCCAAATTTGAGTGTGCGTTCGCCCAGGGTCAGCATTTCCTGCCGTCATCCTTTGTTCATTCTCTACTCGTCTTGCTGAATCGCGCTGCGATCGCAATGACTCGCTCTGCATAGGTATATAGCGTTCTTCACGCTGTGAGGTACATGAGGCAGGGGGCACACCCCCTTCCCCTCAAGGGGAATCACCCCTGCACCCCGTCCTAACAACCGTGCATACGACTATAACGAGAGCGCAACAGAAATGGGTGACTGAAGTTTTCTTTGACAGGTTCACGCGTTCGGTGACTGTGACTGGCGATCCAGTCGATGAATTGTTATCAAATACCCGCAATGGCGATGTTTTGCGCCAGAGGCGAGATCTCATTCCCCCTCATAGACAAAGCAGGAGTTCGATGAGTACCATGACCATGACGAGTCACAGACCTCCCCAACAATTTCATCCACTCAGCCTGCTGGCTCAATGGATGAGCCGCCAGGTTACTGGCTGTGTGCAGGTATCGAGTTCTTCTGGGCTGTGGTGGCTGTTCCTGGAACAGGGAAGGTTGACCTTTGCATCGAACTCCATTCATCCCTTCGATCGGCTGGATCGGCAACTGCACCGCCTCAGTTTGCAAATTCCCACCCTGGTCAGCGCCACCCGTGTTCAGGTGCGCCTGCTGTTTGATCTTGCCGCGCCTGATGCCGCCGAAGCCCGCGACTACCAGGCCATCTGCTGGCTGGTGGAGCAGCAACATCTGACCACCGCCCAGGCCGCCATTTTGATCGAGCTGATGGCAAGGGATGTGCTGGAGTCTTTCCTGGCGCTCAAGGAGGGCAGCTATGAGCTGATTCCCCAGTCGCCGATCGAGGCATTTCCCAGCTTCTGCCGATTGGAACTGCGTCCCCTGGTGGAATACTGCCAGAACCAGTTGCGCCATAAGCAGATGAATTCTCAGGGGACGCTGCCCGCTGTCGTCACCCCCCTGCCCAGTCGCAACAACACGGTCGCCATTGCGGACTTTCTCAAGCGATCGCCCGAATCCCCCCGCCCTTCTGTGGCTCCTGTCACCCCCAAACCCAGCGAAGTTCTGACCAAGAGCACCTACACGATCGCTTGTATTGACGACAGCATGACCGTGTTGCAGGCGATCAAATCCTTCCTGGATGACCGCATGTTTTCCGTATTAATGATCAACAGTCCTGTACAGGCGCTGATGCAGGTCGTGCGCAACAAGCCTGACCTGATCCTGCTGGATGTGGAAATGCCGAATCTGGATGGCTACGAGCTGTGTTCCCTGCTGCGTCGTCACCCCGCGTTCAAGCATACCCCCATCATCATGGTGACGGGTCATACCGGATTTGTCGATCGGGCCAAGGCCAAGCTGGTACGAGCATCGGGCTACATGACCAAGCCGTTCACCCAGTCGGATCTGTTGAAGATGGTCTTCAAGCACCTCACCTGAGGGTTGACAGTTCTCCAGATAGCGATCGCCCCCATATCCGTCACTCGCGTTGACCTTCCCGAACATTCTAGGAGTACTAAATGAGCATCACCATGACAAATACGATTCTGATCGTTGAGGATACGCCTTCTGAGATGGAACTGATTAGCCATTTCTTAAAGGAAGGGGGATACAGCGTGATCAATGCTGTGAGTGCAAATGAGGCACTGGAAAAAGCGATCGCCCAACAGCCCAATGTAATTATTACTGACGTGGTGATGCCTGGAATGAGCGGCTTTGAGCTATGTCGCAGCTTAAAAAAGCATCCCGCCACCGAAGCCGTTCCTATTATCATCTGCACCTCCAAAAACCAGGAAATCGATCGCCTGTGGGGAATGAAGCAGGGAGCCGACGCTTATCTCACCAAACCCTTTACCCGTGAACAACTGCTGCGCGCCGTCAAGTCTGTCGTTGTCTGATGCTTGTCTGATGCTTGCCTGATGCCTGTCTGATGGCTGTTTAACTACCGTCCGGTCATTGCCTGCTCACCGCCTGTACGCCGCCTGACCCCATGAACCTCTCTACCCTGGCTCCACTATCTACCCGTTCCCCGAGAACATCGGGAGCCCCCTACCTGAAACTTCACCTGTGTGCACAAACCCCTGCCTTGCTATCCATGCAGCACACCCAGGAAGCCATGGTGCTCCCCGCTCGACGGCTTACCCCGATGCCCAATATGCCGTCCAGTTTGCTGGGGCTGACCAATCGCCGCAGCCGCGTTTTGTGGGTGGTCGATCTGGCCCAGATGCTGGGACTGCCGCCGCTCCAGACAACGGTACAGCAGCAGAGCGTTGTGATTATTCAGGTGGGCGCAGCTCCGATAGGGTTGGCCGTTCACCATGTTGAAGGCATCACATGGGTGCTCCCCGAAACGATTCAGACTGTGCCCGATCAGCTCTCGACGGGACTGGTTCCCTACCTGCGAGGTTGCGTTCTTCAGTCAAACGACCTGGCGCTGGTGCTGGATGCCGAAGCGATCGTGCAATCTCCCCTACTGCACCTGGACTAAGACTGCTTGAGGTGAATTGTGTAGCCCCACTTCTAAATCCCTAACCTGTGCATTGAGGCTTCTATGACCACGTTTCATCCGTCTGCCAAAAACGATCCGCCTGCTGTCCCGATCGAGTCCTCCGAATTGCCCCCTACGATGCCACCATCAATCGAGAACGGTCACGCTGCTCCACTCCCATCGTCAGGCACCGCTCTCGGAAAAACCAGCACGTCCGCGTCTTCCTTAAAGTGGTTCTACGACATGCCCGTGCGCCGCAAACAAATGCTGGCGCTGATTGGCACAGAGGCGATCGCCCTGGCTGGGGTGATGGGGGTCAGTTCCTGGCTGCTGATCTCCAGTGGACGCGCTCAATTAGACAACCAGGCGCAGTCAGAGATGGTGGTGCTGGATCAGAAGTATCGCCGCAAATTTGCCCAGATGGAGCAGGGCTTCCGGGGACAGGCAGATAACCCCATCACGATTGCAGCCGTCCAGGAGTATGCAGCGCGAGGGGCGATTAATTCCGATCTGAGAGCACAACTGAGACGGATCTACGCCAGTGAGTTGACCACCCGCAACATTGAATACGTGACGCTCGTTGGCAGAGACGGCAAAATTATTGTCAACGCCAATCGCAATCGGGCCGGAGAAACCTTTGATCCGGGGAGACTGGTGAGCACCGTGCTGAAGAACCCCCGGCAGGTGCAGGGCAGTGCCCTCGTTAGCAAAGCCGAACTCCAGAAGGAAGGGGTGAAACTGCCGGAGGGCTTTGACGCCCCCAGTGCCCTGATCCGCTACGTCGTCACCCCTGTTTTTGACCCCAAAACCAACCGCCCTCTGGGGGCGATCGTTGCTGCCGATCTGGCCAAACAAGAAATCATCGAAGAAACACTGCTGCCCTTCAAAAACGGATATGGCGCAGTGTATCTGCGGCAACCGGATGGGCAGTTCGAGCTGGTCACCAGCATAGACATGGGGGATAACCCGGATATCAATCAGGCCAGCATCAATGCGCCGATGGCTAACGTGGACTTCTTGCAGAGCGCAGTGCAGGCACTGGAAACCAACAAAGTCCTGAGTCGCTCCAGCGTCACAACCCGGCAAAACGTTGGCAACCAGACCTACACGATGGTGGCTGAAGCTGTAGCCGATTCTCAGGGAGAACCGATCGCCGTCCTGGTGCGGGGCACCTCTGAGCAGCCGCTGAACCAACTGCTGAAAAATAGCCTGCTGCTTCAGTTGGCGGTCGGTTCCGTGGCGCTGGTACTGGCCACCGTGCTGGCCACCGTGCTGGCCCGCGCCATCAGCCAGCCCGTGGAGAACCTGCAACGCACTACACAAAAATTTGCAACGGGCGATCGCACTGCGCGAGCTGAGATCTTCTCCAACGACGAGGTTGGTGCGCTGGCCAAGACCTTTAATAAGATGGCCGACAACGTTGCCGAGTCTGAAAAAATTCTGCGTAGTCAATTTCGCTTCCAGGAGGAGGCTACCGAACGCGCCAATCTGCTGACCGACGTGACGCTGCGGATCCGGCAGTCGATGCAGACCGACGAGATTCTGAAGACCGCCGTTGAAGGCGTACAGCAGATCTTCAAGGCCGATCGCGTTCTGTTCTACCGATTTAACCCGGATTTCAAGAGTGGTGTGATTGCCGCAGAGTCAGTTAGTAGCGGGTGGGAAGCGGCGATTGGCCAGACGGTCAAAGACCCACTCACGCCTGAAGCACTGGAGCGCTATCGGGCAGGCAAAATCACCGTCATGGAGGATACCACCACAGCCAAACTGTCGAGCTGCCACACCGAGATTCTGGAACTGCTTCAGGTCAAAGCCACCATGGTTGTCCCTGTCCTGGTGGGAGAAGAGTTGCTGGGGCTTCTCTACATACACCAGTGTTCCGAGCCGAGGCACTGGGATCCCGAAGAAACGGGTCTGTTGCAGCAGATTGCGACCCAGGTGAATTACACACTGGCTCAGTCGATCTTGCTGGCTCAGCGAGAGGAGGCACAGCGGGAAGCAGAAGCCCTCTCTGAGGAACAGCGCCAGCAGAAGGAAGCCATCCAGATGCAGCTCCTGACACTGCTGATGGAGGTTGAAGGCGCAACCCGAGGCGATCTCACTGTTCGCGCCGATGTGACCGCTGGCGACATTGGCACGGTTGCTGACTTTTTCAACTCCATTGTGGAGAGCCTGCGCCAGATTGTGACGAAGGTGAAGCTCTCTGCCAATCAGGTGAACCAGTCCCTCTCCGCGAACGAAGACGCCATGCGCCGACTGGCGGAAGAGGCGATCGAACAGGCCGAGGCCAGCACCCGCACCCTCAATTCCGTCGAAAACATGACTCGCTCCATCCAGGCAGTGGCGGCAAACGCTCGTGAGGCTGCCAAGGTTGCCCGATCGGCCTCGATGACTGCGGAGGAAGGGGGAACAGCGATGGACCTGACGGTGCAAAACATCCTCAGTCTGCGGGAGACGGTGGGGGAGACGGCCAAGAAGGTGAAACGTCTGGGTGAATCTTCGCAGCAAATTTCAAGGGTGGTATCGCTGATCAATCAGATCGCCATGCAGACCAACCTGCTCGCCATCAACGCCGGAATTGAGGCAGCTCGCGCCGGAGAAGAAGGCCAGGGGTTTGCAGTCGTGGCGGAAGAGGTGGGAGAACTGGCGGCTCGCTCTGCGGCGGCAACCCAGGAGATCGAAAAGATTGTGGAAGCCATTCAGCGGGAAACCAGTCAGGTGGTGGAAGCAATGGAGCGGAGTACCACTCAGGTGGTCGAAGGGACACAGTTGGTCGATGGGGCCAAGCGTAGCCTGACCCAAATCCAGGCGGTGTCGCGGCAGATTGATCAGCTGGTGCAGTCGATCTCAACCGCTACAGTGTCCCAGGCCCACACCTCTGAGGCAGTCTCCAAATTGATGCGCCAGGTGGCGGAGGTGTCTGAGCGTACATCGTCGTCCTCGCTCCAGGTTTCCTCGGCACTGCGGCAAACGGTCGAAGTGGCACAGGAACTTCAGTCATCCGTGGGTACGTTCAAAATTGAAGCCGATGCTTAGGAACAAGGAACGATTATCCGGACAACCGGGGCGATCGCTCCCTGTCCGTCAGGCCACCTGAACCCCTTACCGACTCACCACTATGTCACAAGACAAGGAATTTGAAATTCAGCTCCAGTTCCTTGATGAGGCGCAGGAGTATCTGAATACGCTGGAGGACAACCTCCTGGGTCTCGCCAACCACGGTATCGACACCCAGAAGATTAATGCTGCTCTGCGATCGGCCCACTCCATCAAAGGGGGCGCAGGGATGATGCAGTTCCAGACCTTGAGCCAACTGGCGCATCGCCTGGAGGATGCCCTCAAGGTGCTGAAAGTTCAGAAGCACTCGATCGACCTCGATCGGTCTCTGGAAGAACTGCTGCTGTCGAGCATTGATGCCCTGCGGCAGGCGATTGGTGCCACCACCCGTGGTTTTCTGGAAGGCGCTCACGCCTCCGGGACGGTCGATCCCGACTGGCTCAGGAACAACATCCAACCCATCTTTGACGCCCTCTACGAGCGATTGGGTGAGCCAGAGGCCGAAGATGCGGCATCTATGCTCTCACCCGAAGATGGGCACAATGTACTGCCGCTGTTTTTTGAGACGGAAGTTGAAGGCTGCCTGCAACGCCTGGAGGGCGCACTTGCCAACCACGACCCGCGCCTGTTAGAGGAGGTACTGATTCTGGCACAGGAACTGGCTGGTCTGGGGGAAATGCTCCAGCTACAGCCTTTTGTGCGTCTGTGTGAGTCGGTCACCCGCGCCCTGGAAACCGCTCCCACCGCCGTGGAGGAGGTGACTCATGCGGCCCTGCGGGCGTGGCGGCGATCGCAGGCCCTGGTCTTGACCAACCATCTGGAGAATTTGCCCACCACTCTGGAGGGTCTGAGCTTCGAGATTCCAGAGTCGGACATCCCCAATATTGCCGATGTTGCCTTTACCGACCTGACGGACGAAGCCTTCGTCTGGGAGGCGTTGGGAACCGTTGCAGCCAATACCGCTGAGCGCTGGCCAGAACGACCACCCACAATTCCTCTAACGCCGGAGTTGGGCGATCTGCAACCGCTGGCCCAGCCGGCTGCCCAGAAGTCGGCCCGACGTGTGCTGGAGGTGAAGCCCGATACCACTACCACCGCTATCCCCGATCCGGTCGAAGCCAATGTGCGCGTGCCGATGAAGCAGCTCAACCTGCTGAACGACCTGTTAGGCGAATTGACAGTCGAGCGCAACAGCCTGGATCTCAAGATGAAGCGGATGCGGGAGCTGGTGTCGATCCTGGGACAGCGGCTGCGTAACCTCGACGAGTGCAACCTGCAACTAAGAACGGCCTGCGATCGCATTACCACCCAGGCGGCGGTTCCCCTGCTGGCGGCAGCCGGAGCCACCAGCAATGGCAAAGA
>JBIKWV010000199.1:0-7168 GCA_044356135.1 Elainellaceae cyanobacterium | reverse complement strand
CCCCATTACCTATAGCGGTTCTCGCTCGAGTGAAGTACAGATTTTGTGAGAGAGCCGCGCTCCGCGCGGCTCTCTCTCTCAAATCTGTACCTTATTCAAGCGCGAAGCGCTATGTTACCTGCGAAGACTCCGAATTAACATCTGTGCGTAGGGCGACTGGTGTAAATGCGCTTTGCCAGCAGAACCGAAGAGTTCCAGTTTCTCGGTCACCACTTCTTTCATGGCTTCTACCACGTCGTCCATGCAGTCCAGCAGGTCGGAGGAGAGGGAGGCGCAGGAGTCGGTTTTGAGAATGCGCATGTAAGCCTGACGCACTTCGGTGTTGACGTTGAATTTGCAGACGCCCAGCTCGATGGAGCGGTTGATCATGTGGGCAGGTAATCCCGACGCGCCGTGCAGCACCAGAGGAATATCCAGCATTCGGCGAATTTTGGCCAGACGGTCGAAGTCCAGCCTGGGTTCGCTGCGGTACTCGCCATGCACATTACCAATGGTGACCGCCAGGGAATCGACACCCGTAGCTTTCACAAATTTCACGGCCTGATCAGGATCGGTCATTTTGGCTTCTTTTTCGGCGATCGTCAGTCCATCCTCGGTGCCGCTGATGCGCCCAATTTCTGCTTCCACTACGGCTCCTACCGCGTGGGCCAGTTCGGTCATGGCTTTTGTGAAGGCCAAATTTTGTTCATAGGCAAAGGGGGAACCGTCCGCCATGATCGACCTCATCCCTGCCGCCAGAGACATCTGAATCGCATCGGCGGAAGTGCTGTGGTCAAGATGGACTGAGATAGGGACTGCTGCTGCTTCTGCTGCTTTCAGACAAAGGGACACCAGGGCAGCCCCACCATACTTCAGGGCACTGGGGTGAATTTGCAGCATTGCCGGACTGGAAGCGGCCTCTGCTGCACCGATCACGGCTCGCACGCCCTCAAGGTTGTAAACGTTAAAGGCCCCGATCGCGTAGACGTTGCGACGGGCCGTTTCAAGGAGTTCCTGGGTTGAAGTCAGCATGGAATAGGGAGGGGGGCGCGATCGCCCGTTGCTTAGGGAAGTCTTTAGATCTGAATAGACAAGGCTCTCTCCGCATCATAAGGCGTTCTGGGGTGTCGAGGGGCGATCGCCACAAAGCTTCCATACCGATCTCATTTCTTAAGTTTTTTGTAACAATTGTGAGAGAAACCTAAAGGAGGATGACCATGACCCAGGACGACGCACCAGAATCCCCCTTAGAGGGAGCATCTGGGCCAGAATCCACTGGCGATCTGGCATCTTCTTCGAGTGTTGCTTCAGGTGATAGAAGCATATCGTTGGGGCAACCGCGCTACTGGTTGATTGCGGGTCTATTGCTGGTGCTGGGCGGTGGATTTCTGGGAACCCGGATGCTGATGGGCAGCAGTCGGGCACAGACGAAACCCTCCCCTGCCGTCAGTGTGCCTGCTCAAGCGGTGACCATTGCATCTGTAGAAGCTGCCTCCATTACCCGCTCTCTGGCCGCGACCGGAACCGTTGCAGCCTACGATTTGATTCCCGTGCTGCCCAAAGCTTCGGGGCTACAACTCCAGCAGGTGAGAGTCGATGAGGGCGATCGCGTCTCCGCAGGACAGGTACTGGCGGTGCTGGATAGTTCCGTCATCCAGGCGCAGATCAGTCAGGCAGAGGCCGAAATAGCTTCCCGTCAGGCAGAAGTTCGACAGCGGCAGGCGTCTCTGGCTCAGACAAAAGCCAGACTCGCGGATGCAGAAAGCAATCTCCGGCGCTATCAGGAACTGGCGGCAGCGGGAGCTGTGAGCCAGCAGGAGCGAGACACCCGCGTTACCAATGCCGCCACCGCGAGGGAGGCTGTCCGGGTGGCCGAGGCGGACGTGGGCAGTGCCCAGGCAGATGTTGCCAGCGAACGGGCGCGTTTACAGCAGCTCCAGACCCAGCTTGAGCAGACCCTGGTGCGTGCTCCCGCCAGCGGTCTGGTTGCCCAGAGAGTTGCCCGCGTGGGCAACATCACCTCTGGCGCAGACCAATTGTTTTCGATCATTCGGGATGGACTGCTGGAACTCCAGGTCAAAATCCCCGAAACCCAACTTGCTCAGGTTCAGGTCGGGGCACCTGTCCAGATTTCCTCCGACAGCGATTCCCGGATTCGCTTTCAGGGACGAGTCCGCGACATTGCCCCACTGGTGGACGCCGAATCGCGACAGGCCACCGTCCGAATCGATCTACCCAGTTCTGAACTCCTGCGACCAGGAATGTTTCTCAAAGCATCGCTGGTAGCCGCCCGCACTCAAGGGCTAACGGTTCCTGCAAAAGCCGTTCTGGCTCAACCAGATGGGAGTGCGATCGTGTATGTTCTGGATACTGACAACACCGTAAAAACTCGACCGATTCAGACCGGACAAACCATCGCTGCCGCTAATGCTGAGAATGCCCGGATTGAAATCATCGCAGGGCTGAAGCCTGGTGAGAAGATTGTGGTTGCGGGGGCAGGGTATGTGAAGGAGGGCGATCGGGTGAACGTGGTACAGCAATAGCATTGGGAATGGGTCATCGGTTAATTGGGAATGGGGAATGGGTTGTCCCCATTCCCCATTCCCAATCCCCCGACGTTTCAGGGTTTAGCATTCGGGCGTTGCATTTCGGTCAAAGCAAAGGTTACTAGCCGAATGCTAAACCCCTACAGTTCCCATCCACCCTGTTCTTGAGCCTGTCGAAAGATCCACCCATCCACCCATCCACCCATCCACCCATCCACCTCCTCCACCCCATGAACCTCTCCGCCTGGTCCATTCGCAAACCCATCCCGACGATCGTCCTTTTCCTTGTTCTGACGATCGCCGGACTCCTCTGCTTTCCTCGGCTGGAAATCGACTCGAACCCCAATATCGATATCTCGGTGGTAACAGTGACCGCAACGCAGCAGGGCGCGGGGCCAGCGGAACTGGAGTCACAGGTGACGCGCAAGATTGAGGATGCAGTTGCGGGGTTGGGCAATATTGACGAACTCAGCTCCACCGTGAACGATGGTGTTTCCGTGACGCGAATTGACTTTGTGCTGGGAACGGATGCCGATCGCGCCACCAACGATGTGCGTAACGCCATCTCCCAGATTCGGCAGGACTTGCCGCAAGACATGAACGAACCCATTGTGGAGCGGGTGCAGTTTGCGGGTGGGGCGATCATGACCTATGCAGTGACCTCGAATCAGCGATCGGTGGCGGAACTGAGTAATCTGGTCGATCGCACCATCAGCCGGGAAATTCTGTCGGTGAAGGGGGTAGCGCAGGTTAATCGGATTGGTGGGGTTGACCAGGAGATTCGGGTGGAGCTGAGTCCGGAGCGGATTCAGTCGCTGGGAATTACCGCGACCCAGGTAAACGAGCAGATTCGGACGTTTAACATTAATCTTCCTGGTGGACGGTCGGAGCTGGGCAATAGCGAGACCAGTATTCGCACCCTGGGGAGTGCGGAGAGTGTGGCAGCGCTGAAGGATTATCAGATAGTGCTGCCCAACGGGAGTTCCGTACCGCTGTCCAGCATGGGGACGGTTTCCGATGGTTTTGCGGAACCCCGGGAGACAGCCCTTTTCAACAATCAGCCTGTGGTGGCGCTTTCCATTCTCCGCAGTTCCGGCAGCAGCCTGGTGACGGTAGAAGAGGGGGTGCGTCGAGCCGTGCAACAGTTAGAGGAATCGCTGCCGTCGGATGTCAACTTGCAGCTCATCTTCACCCGCGCCGACGATGTGCGCGAGTCCTATCAGGCATCGATGGATGACCTGGTGGCCGCTTCAGTGTTGGCGATTCTCGTGATTCTGATTTACCTGCGGGACTGGCGGGCGACGCTGATTACGGCGATTTCTCTACCGCTGTCGATCATTCCCACGTTTGCGGTCTTCCAACTGCTGGGCTATACGCTCAACAACATGACCCTGCTGGCCTTCGCTCTGTCGGTGGGGATTCTGGTGGACGACACGGTGGTGGAGATCGAGAACGTCGAGCGCCACATGCGGATGGGCAAGACCCCCCGACAGGCTGCTTTTGACTCTTCTTCAGAAATTGGACTGGCGGTGATCGCCACCACTGCCACGATCGTTGCCGTCTTCACCCCTGTCGCCTTTATGGGCGGTATCCCTGGCCAGTTCTTCCAGCCGTTTGGCGTGACGATCGCCGTTTCCTCGATCTTCTCCACACTGGTGGCTCGCACCCTCACCCCAATGCTGGCCGCCTACCTGATGCAACCACCCAAGAAGAAAAAGCCTGCGACCCTCACCGAAGATCTGAAGTCGTCTCCCTACTACCGCCGCTTCCAGCCCTACCGGATGCTGCTGGAGTGGTCACTACGGCATCGGTTGACGACGTTGCTGCTGGCGATCGCCTTCTTCATCGGCAGTCTCATGCTGATTCCCTACGTGCCCAAGGGACTGTTCAACAGCGGCGACACTGGACTGTCCACCCTTTCCATCAGCCTTCCGCCGGGGACTACGCTACGGGAAACTGAACAGGTGGTGCAGCGGGTCACCAACGAACTGCGGCAGCAGCCAGAGGTGAAGCAGGTTTTGGCGACTGTCGGGTCTGCAGGAGGTATTCAGCAGGGCGGCGTGAATTCTGCAATGCTGTACGTCAACCTTAAACCAAGAGATCAGCGGGATTTGTCGCAGCAGGCGTTTGAGGCAAAGTTCCGTCCTCAACTCCAGCAGGTTCCCGGTGCGCGGATCAGCTTTGCCAGTAGTGGAGCAGCGGGGAATCGCAGGGATCTATCGGTTGTTCTAACCAGCGAGAATGCAGAGGCTCTGACGCAAGCGGCCAATGCCCTGGAAAAGCAGATGCGGGAGATTCCTGGTCTGGTGGAGGTCGAATCTAGCGCCAGCCTGGTGAAACCGGAGTTGACGATTCGTCCGGATCCCCGGCGAGCCGCAGACCAGGGGGTTTCGGTGCAGGCGATCGCCCGCACCGCCACCCTTGCAACATTAGGCGATACCGAGGCAAATCTGGCCAAGTTTGAACTGCCCGATCGCCAGATCCCCATCCGTGTGCTGCTGGATCCCGCTTCTCGCAGCGATCTCAGTACAATTGAGAATCTTCAGGTGCCCAGCAGAGACGGTCGCATGGTGCCGCTGATCTCAGTTGCTAATCTTGGGTTTGCCAGTGGCCCTGCCCAGATTGACCGATTCGATCGCGCCCGTCAGGTTTCGGTTGAAGGAAACTTGCAGGGGGTCTCCTTGGGGAGCGCTTTAGAAAAAGTGGCACAGCTCCCAGCGCTGCAAAATCTTCCTCCCGGTGTAGAGCAACGGGCGCGGGGGAATGCCGAGATTATGCAGGACATCTTCAGCCGCTTTGGAACAGCGCTGGCAACGGCAATTCTGGCGATTTATGCGATCCTCGTTTTGCTATACAACGGTTTCCTGCATCCCGTCACGATCATGATGGCGCTGCCGCTGTCGATTGGTGGCGCACTCCTGGCACTCCTGATTACGCAGACTGAATTGGGACTGTTCGCCCTCATCGGCATTGTGCTGCTGATGGGCATCGTCACCAAAAACTCGATTCTGCTGGTAGACTACACGCTGATCAACATGCAGGAGGGCAAACGGCAGCGGGATGCGATCGTTGATGCGGGCGTTTCGCGTCTGCGTCCCATCGTGATGACGGCCATCTCAACCATTGCGGGCATGATGCCAATCGCTCTGGGGTTGGGTGCCGGATCCGAAACGCGGAGTCCCATGGCGATCGCCGTTATCGGTGGGTTTATCACGTCAACGCTGCTCACTCTGGTGGTTGTCCCGGTAATTTTCACCTACATCGACAACTTCCAGACCCGACTTCTGCGGCTATTTCACCGGAAATCTGTTTCGGAAGCGGTTGAGGTGGGGGGCGATCGAGCTGATTCGGTAGAATTCCCGGAGTCAAAAGCTTAAACAGGAATCGGCTCCAAAGGTATTACGCTGGCCGGGCGGAGGCGAAGCCATGAGATGATGTGAGTTTTGACGATCGCTTTCATCATAGAAGGAGTGCCGTTTATCTCGATTCACCAGCGGTCACCAGCGCATCCATGATGGACTATCGGCAGATTTTTGGGTCAACTCCCGACGTGGAAGCCAGCGCCCCAGGACGGGTCAATCTTCTGGGCGAACACACCGACTACAACGACGGCTTTGTGCTGCCGACAGCGATTCCTCAGCAGACGACCGTTTCGCTGGGCCGGAGTAGAGACGATCGCCACCACTTCTATTCCGTTGAACTGGCAGAACGAGTCGATCTGCTCTCTACCGAATCTGCCCCTGATGGGTTCGCCCGCTACATCGAGGGCTGCATTCGAGTGCTTGAGAAGGAGGGTGTTTCGATCCCGCCGCTCAACCTGTTTGTCACCTCCACTGTTCCAATTGGTGCAGGGCTGTCCAGCAGCGCTGCGCTGGAGGTGGCGACACTGAGGGGACTGCGATCGCTCCTCCACCTCGATCTGGACGATGTCCGCATTGCCCAACTGGGCCAGCAGGCCGAAATTCAGTATGCGGGCGTCAGTTGTGGCATCCTCGACCAGATGGCCTCCAGTCTGGCGGACACCCACCACATGCTATTCCTGGATACCCGCACCCTGGAACGCAAGATTCTACCGTTTCCAGCAGGAGCCGAAATTGTGGTGATCGATAGTGGGGTGGCGCGATCGCTTGCCAGCAGCGGCTACAACCAGCGTCGAACCGAGTGCGAGGAGGCCGCTCGTCAACTGGGGGTCAGAGCCTTGCGGGATATCAGTGATCCTCAGCAGGCAGAAGCGCTACCCGAACCGATTCGCCGCCGCGCCCGCCATGTGATCACTGAGAATAACCGGGTGCTGAAGGTGATTTCGGACGTTTCAGCGGCAGAGTTTGGTGAACTGATGAATGCGTCTCACGCCAGTCTGCAAGATGATTACGAGGTCTCAGTTCCGGCACTGGATCTGCTGGTGAAAATCTTGCAGAACACACCCGGAGTATTTGGCGCACGACTGACGGGAGCCGGGTTTGGTGGAGCCTGTGTGGCGCTGGTAGAAGCCGGGAAGGGTGGGGCGATCGCCCAGGCTGCTCTCAAGCAGTACAACAGCAAAGGCCACAAAGGTCACATTCTGGTCAGTTGAATTCTTCTTAGGGACTTCCCGGTAAATAATCATCCCATTTTTGAGTGAGAGGGCGGCTTAGCCGCCCTCT
>JBIKWV010000221.1:0-6818 GCA_044356135.1 Elainellaceae cyanobacterium | reverse complement strand
GGAAATTCACACCCCCAAGACCCTTTCTGGAACGCTGCCACTGAAGCTGACTCCGTGCGCCTGAGAGCCGATCTGGAATTGCTGCCCACTCTGGCAGAATCGGGTCTGTGTGACACCGGGAAAGACATCAGTATGGGTGGCATCATTGGCACCACGCTGATGCTGATCGAGACTTCTCGCTGTGGTGCAGTTCTCAACCTGGATCAGATTCCCGTGCCGCCCGATGTTTCGCTGGAGCGCTGGCTGGTGAGTTTTCCCAGCTATGGGTTTTTGTTGAGCGTGCGGCCTGAGAAGGTGGAAAAGGTGAAGCAGATGTTTGGCGATCGCCAGATTACCTGTGCCGAAATTGGAGAAATCCAGTCAGTCCCCCAACTGGTTCTGCGATCGCAGGGAGAAAGTCAGGTATTTTGGGATTTGTCCCAGCACCCCCTGACCGGATTTGCACCCCCGTAGGGGCGAAGCATTTGCGTAGGATTGGGTTGGGCGATCGCTGAAGTTTTTAGTGCAAATGCTTTGCCCCTAGGGGCTTGCCATAAAATAAAATTCCAGCTTTAGCGTGGCGCGGCGAAGCCGCGCCACGCTAAAGCTGGAATTTTAATAAACAGCAGATCCCCTACGGGTGGGGGGCGCAAATTTGGTTACGATCTGCGATATTCGTAAAAGATTCTTCGATGACAGTCACTCTCCGTATTGCCCTATTTACCTATGCGACGAAGCCCAGAGGTAGCGTCATTCACACCCTGGAACTGGCGACAGCTCTGCATCATCTGGGGCATTCTGTGACGGTGTATGCCTTAGATAAAGAAGGGACTGGTTTTGACTATCCGCTGCCCTGTCAGTCTTACCTGATTCCTTCCCAACCTGTCACTGAAGGAATTGATCAACTGATTCGCCAACGTATTCAGGAATTTGTTGATTTTCTCGATGAGTCTCATCTTCAATCTCATTCCTACGACTGCTACCACGCCCAGGACTGCATCAGCGCCAATGCCCTGTTGGCACTCCGCACCGCGGGAAAAATTCCTCACTTTATCCGCACCGTTCACCACGTCGAATCCTTCAACAGTCCCTATCTTCAAGCCTGCCAGGATCGCTCCATTCTGGAACCCGACCGCTGTCTCTCCGTCAGCAACGACTGCCAGAAAGAACTCCAACAAAAATATGCGATCGCTGCTCCCAGAGTGATCAATGCGATCAATGGCGATCGCTTCTCACCCATCCCGAATGGCACCGAAACAGCATTAAAACATCACCTGGGAATCACTGGTTCCCCCATTTACCTCACCGTCGGCGGCATTGAGCCTCGAAAGAACTCACTCCTGCTGCTCCAGGCATTCTCCAGGGTTCTGACCCGCCATCCCCAGGCACAGCTCATTATCGCTGGAGGAGCCACCCTGTTCGATTACCAGCCCTACCGCGACGAATTCTTCACTCTGGCGCATCACCTGGGAATCGAAGTTGGGCGATCCCCCCTTCAGGGAACTGCCAGACAACCGCTCCTCCTCCCCGGTGTCATCCCCGACAGTGATCTGCCTGCCCTCTACCGCTGTGCTGACGCTTTCGTGTTCCCTTCCGTCAAGGAGGGCTGGGGACTGGTGGTACTGGAGGCGATCGCCTCTGGTCTCCCCGTTATTACCGCCAATCAGCCGCCTTTTACTGAATTTCTCCATCCCGATCAGGCGTTACTGGTTGATCCCTCCTCACCAGAGGCGATCGCCCACGCAATGGAACAGATTGTACAGCCCGAAGTTGCGCAGAAGTTGATTCCGAATAGTCGGTTGGTTTGCGATCGCTATACCTGGGAGACATCGGCCAGAATGCATGTAGAGCAGTATTGTCAGTTTCGGTGATACAACGCTTTGCCAGCGCGTGAGGTACAAAGTTTTTGTTGAGAGCCGCGCGGAGCAAGGCTCTCAACAAAAACTTTGGTTCTATCTCAGCGCAAAACGCTGTAGAGAAATTGATGGGCACGCTTTGCTTTGCCAATCCTACGACTCCTCCTCCTGACATACTTCAATTCTGTTTCCGGGGCATCTATCGGAGGTTAGAGACCAGTTGATCTTCTACCTACAATCTTTTTCAATCGGGTTGGGTATACAGCACTTTGCAAGTGCATCTGGTACCAACTTTGTGTTGAGAACTGCGCGGAGCGCGGTTCTCAACACAAAGTTTGGTTTTAGTTCAGCGCAACGCGCTGTAGATTTCGGGGTACAGGGGCAAAGCCTGTATGAGAACACTTGAACTCAGGCAGGATTTGGAGTCTACCTTAAGAGATAGATTTTCTTCTATGGCTTCTATTCCAATTGGTGCCTGTGTTAGCATCGGCGGACAACAGTTTTCCGATTTATGCACACTCAAAGGAATAGCTAGCAACGAATTTATCCAGTATGGTAGCCTCCCAGCAGTATACGGTTCTCATTCTTGATGATGTCATTCAGGAGCGAAACACCTATCGGCAGTATTTGTTGGCTGATCAGGATTATGCTTACACCGTATTGGAGGAAGAGTCAGCCGCAGAGGGGTTGGCAGTTTGTCGATCGCAATCGATAGACAGCATTCTGTTAGATGATCGATTGGTTGATGCAGATGGGCTGCAATTTCTATCGCAACTAAAACAGCAAACGGGCAACAACTTGCCACCCGTTGTAATTGTTAGCGATCGAGCAGATACAACGATGCTCGTAAGGGCGATTAAAAGTGGCGCAGAAGATTATCTGGTCAAACAAGAGCTGACTCCTGACACACTCCGCACCACAGTGCGAGCTGCCATTGAAAACGCAAAACTACGTTGTCAACTGCAGCAAAGTGAAGCGCAAGTAAGACTGAAACAACACTACCAGATGGAACGGGAACGGCTTGTTTGTGGAATTACTCAACAGATTTGCAAATCACTGGAATTGGACGTTATTCTGCAAACGACAGTAACGGAAATTCGACAATTTCTCCAGAGCGATCGCGTTTTCATCTACCAGTTCAATCCAGATTTCAGTGGTGTGATTGTTACAGAGTCCGTTGGTTCAGGTTGGAGTTCCATCCTGAATCAGCAGATAACTGACACATACTTTGTTGAAACGGCTGGAGAAGCTTATGTTCAGGGGCGGGTTCAGGTTGTTCCAGATATTTACACGGCAGGACTGACTGATTGTCACATCCAACTGCTAGAACGTTTCCAAATCCGGGCCAATCTGGTCGTACCTATTCTGCAGGGAGATGTGCTATGGGGGCTACTGGTTGCGAATCAATGTATGGTTCCTCGTCAATGGGAACTGGAGGATGTTGAATTACTCAAGCATCTGGCCAACCATGTTGGGATTGCTGTTCACCAGGCAGATCTGTACGAGCAACTGCGACGTGAACTCCTTGCCCATCAGCAGGCAGAGAATACATTAACTCAACGTGAGACCCAGTTCGGTACTCTGGTTGCCAACATTCCCGGTGTCGTCTATCGCTGCCTGCATAGCGCAGAATGGCAGGGAATGTATCTTAGCGATGGCATTGAGGCGATTGTCGGCTATCCCGCTCAGGACTTTTCAGCCAGTGGAACCCGCACTTTTGCAAGCATCATTGCACCTGCGGATAGGGAGCGAGTGGATGCGATCGTCGAGGCCGCACTTCAGGAGAAAGTGCCGTTTGAGCTGGAATATCGGCTCGTCCATGCAGACGGTACGCACCGTTGGGTCTATGAAAAGGGACTGGGGATCTTTGATCAGCAGGGCGATCTCCTTTATCTGGATGGCGTTATCCTCGACATCACCCGGGCGAAATGGGCTGAGGGCACCCTGCGGGACAGAGAACGGCGATTTTCAACTTTAGCAGAAGCCTCTCCCACCGCCATTTTTCAATTTACCGCCGCCAGTCATTGTGTTTATGTCAATCGACGCTGGTGCGAAATGACGGGCTACCCTGCAGAAGCCGCGTTGGGCATGGGTTGGGTGGAGACGCTGCACCCGGACGATCGCGATCGCGTGGTTCAAGCATGGCTCCAGTGGTGCCAGACTGCCAAACCCAATGTACCGTTTCAGATCGAAGCCCGATGTGTATGCCCAGATAACCGTGTCATCTGGTATTTCAGTCAGGCGCTGCCAGATATTGATGAAGATGGAACTCTGGTGGGTTACGTGGGCACATTAACAGATATTACCGATCGCAAGCTGGCGGAAGAAGCGCTGCGTCAGAATCAAGCCACAATTCAGCACCAACTGGCAGAGATCGAATCAATTTACCAGACAGCCCCCGTTGGTTTAGCAATCTTAGACGCCGATCTCCGCTATGTGCGGATTAATCAGCAGTTGGCAGACATCAACGGGGTTTCTGTAGAAACGCACCTCGGTCACACTCTTCGAGAGATTATTCCTAATTTGGCAGATGAAGCCGAACCCCTGCTGCTACAAATTCTGGAAACAGGGGAACCGATGCTCGATCGAGAGATTAGCGGTGAAACCCCTGCTCAACCCGGTGTTGTTCGCACATGGCTCGAAAGCTGCTTTCCAGTCAGACAATTAGATGGAATGATTGTTGGGATCAACGTTGTTATTCAGGAGATCACTGATCAAAAACAGGCGCAACAGACGCTAGAGAAACAAGTTGCAAGACGCACTGCAAAACTGCAAGAAGTGAACCAGCAATTACAGTCCGCCCTGAAGAAGTTGCAGGCGACCCAGGAGGAGTGGCAGGCGTTATTTGATCATGCCCTGGACGCGATTCTGATCGCTGACGACGAGGGACGTTATATCGATGCGAATCCTGCTGCTTGCAGGTTGCTGGGCCTGTCGCGGAATCAGCTATTGGGAACTCAATTCAGTGATTATACAAAGGCAGATTCCAATGTAATGTCAGTCTGGCAGAGTCTTCTGGAACAGGGACAGATGTTCGGAGAAATCCAGTTGAACTCATCCGATGGTGTTATTCGAGAGGCGGAATTTGCTGCTGTGGCCAACTTCATCCCTCACCGCCATCTCTCGATTATGCGAGATATCAGCGATCGCAAACGGGCAGAAGAAGCCCTCCGCACTAGCGAGGCCCAGTATCGATGCATTATCGACACGGCAACAGAAGGCATCTGGAAGCTGGACACAGATGGCAAGACAACCTTTGTCAATCCTCAGATGGCCAACATGCTGGGATATTCCATGCAAGACATGCTGGGCCAACTGTTTTTTGATTTTATGGATGAGGAACAAAAAGCGATCGCAGCAGAATTCTGGCAGCGCCGCCAAACGGGTGTCAAAGAACAGCACGATTTCAAATTTCGACACCGCAACGGCTCTCAAGTGTGGGCGATCGTCTCCGGTAATCCCATGTTTGATGAGAATGGCCAGGTCATCGGTGCCCTCGGTATGCTGACCGATATCACCGAACGGAAGCAGGCGGAGCAGAAGATCCATGAACAGGCTGCGTTGCTGAACATCACAGCAGACGCGATGATTGTACGCGATCTCAACAATCAAATTCTGTTCTGGAATGCGGGGGCAGAAAGGCTGTTTGGCTGGACGGCAGAGGATGCTATGGGGAAAAATTCTGCCCATCTCTGGAGGGAGACCTCGCCTAAATATGGAAAAGTTTTGAAGCAAGTATTGGATCAGGGCTACTGGCAAGGGGAACTCAAGAAGATTACCAAAAAACAGGAGGAAATCACTGTTCAGAGTCGGTGGACTCTGATGAAAGATGAAGCAGGTGCCCCGAAAGCAATCCTTATCGTTGATACCAACATCACAGAACAGAAGCGCTTAGAAGCTCAGTTTCGTCGCGCTCAAAGGTGAGAGAGCATTGGTACCCTTGCCAGTGGGATTGCTCATGACCTGAACAACATTTTGACCCCGATTCTGGCGATTTCGCAGCTACTGCCGCGCAAGCTACAAAACCTCAGCGATAGGGATCGGGACATGCTAAAGCTCATGGAGGATAACTCCAAACGCGGTTCCGATCTTGTCAAACAAATCCTGTCGTTTGCTCGCGGTGCTGAAGGCAATCCAACTGTCGTGCAGGTTGAGCATCTGCTGCACGATGTGGGCCAGATCGTTCAACGCACCTTTCCAAAATCAATCAAACTCCGTAGGGAAATCACGAAGCCGCTCTGGCCTGTTTCTGCTGATGCAACTCAGATGCATCAGGTTCTGATGAACCTGTGTGTCAACGCCCGTGACGCGATGCCAGATGGGGGAACGTTAACCCTCTCGGCTGAAAACTTGTGGATGGACGAAAGCTACGCGAACCTGCATCCTGATGCTCATTCGGGCGCTTACTTGTTCATTACAGTGTCAGATATCGGATGTGGAATTCCACCTCATCTGCTAGATCGAATTTTTGATCCATTTTTTACCACCAAGGAACCCGGAAAAGGAACTGGGCTGGGGCTTTCGACCGTTCTTGGTATTATTAAAAATCACGGGGGATTTGTCATCGTATCCAGTGTCATGGGGGAAGGTACTCGCTTCCAGGTTTACCTTCCTGCGCTCACCGACGTTGCCCTTGTACGCAGTGAAGATGAGGAGGCGCTGGATGGCAACCAGGAGTTGGTTCTGATCGTGGATGATGAATTACCGATTTGCAATACAGTCCAGGCGCTTCTGGAAAGACATAATTACAAAACCCTCGTGGCTCAGGATGGGATTGAGGCAATCGCGCTCTATGCCCAACATAAGGAGAATATCAATCTGGTTCTCATGGATATGAGAATGCCATCAATGGATGGCATGACGGCCATTCGAGCACTGCACCGGATGAACCCAGAGCTGAGAATCATTGCTACCAGTGGTTTAGCGTCGAACCAGCAGGCTCCGGAGAACTATGAAAATGATATTCAAGCTTTCTTGCAGAAG
>JBIKWV010000198.1:0-7201 GCA_044356135.1 Elainellaceae cyanobacterium | reverse complement strand
GACGCCGTCAGCGTTTCAGGGAAAATCGGCGCGATTTAGTTAAAAATCCAGTTTTTGGGGCCTACGCGGAATACTTACGAAAAGCCAGCGTGACGTTGTGGCCACCAAATCCAAAGGAGTTGGACAACGCTACCTGCACAGGCAGTTTCCGACTCTCGTTCGGAATGTAGTCCAGGTCGCACTCTGGATCGGGGTTCACCAGATTGATGGTGGGAGGAACGGCGTCGTTGGCGACCGCCATCGCTGCTGCCACTGCCTCAATACCACCTGAACCACCCAGAAGGTGGCCCGTCATGGACTTGGTAGAACTGATGGCAACTTTGCGAGCATGGTCACCCAGAGCCGTCTTAATCGCTGCGGTCTCCGTGGGGTCGTTGGCGGGTGTGCTGGTGCCGTGGGCATTGATGTAGCTCACCTGGTCTGGAGCAATGCCAGCATCTTTCATCGCCAACTGCATGGCGCGAGCAGCTCCTGCACCACCGGGGACAGGAGAAGTGATGTGATAGGCATCGCAGGTCATGGCGTAACCGATAACTTCGGCGTAGATTTTGGCCCCGCGACTGAGGGCATGTTCCAGTTCTTCCAGAATCAGGATACCCGCCCCTTCCCCCATGACGAAGCCGTCACGATCCTTATCAAAAGGACGGCAGGCATGGGTCGGGTCGTCGTTGCGGGTTGAAAGTGCCCGTGCGGCTGCAAATCCGGCAAAGGACAATGGGGTGATGGCAGCTTCAGTACCGCCGCAGATCATTGCCTGGGCGTAACCACGCTGAACCAGTCGGAAAGCATCACCGACAGCGTTGGAGCCAGCGGCACAGGCGGTCACCGTGCAGTTATTGGGGCCTTTTGCGCCGGTGTGAATGGCAGTCAATCCTGCCGCCATGTTGGCGATCATCATCGGCACCATGAAGGGGCTACAGCGATCGGGGCCTCGACTGAGGTAGACCTCCTGCTGTTCTTCCATTACCTTCAAACCGCCGATGCCCGTACCGATCAGGACACCGACCTGCTCAGCGTTGAGGTCGTTAATCCCGAACTGCGCGTCTTCAAGGGCCTGTTTGCTGGCGGAAATTGCAAACTGGGCAAACCGATCGGTGCGTTTTGCCTCCTTGATATCCATATACGCTTGTGGATCGAAACCCTTGACCTCACCTGCAATGCGGCTTTTGTGGCGAGACGCATCAAACAGGGTAATGGGGCCAATGCCGTTGCGTCCGCTGAGCAGGCCATCCCAGTAGTCGGCCAGGGTATTTCCGATGGGCGTGATGGCACCCATACCAGTGACCACAACGCGCTTATATTCAGGGTGATTAGTTGTCATGGTAGCGCTTCAAGGGGATATCCCCGGAGTGCGATTAGGGCTAGTGAAAAAATAGAGAATCGACCGGGTGAATAACCGCCGGGGGTTACTCACCCGTAGCAACAGCAGAAGCTGATTAAGCAGCGTCTTTTTGCTTCAAAATGTAGTCCACCGCAGCCTGAACAGTTGCGATATTTTCGGCGGCTTCGTCAGGAATTTCGATATCGAATTCTTCTTCCAGAGCCATCACCAATTCCACAGTGTCCAGGGAATCTGCCCCCAGGTCATTAGCAAAGCTTGCCTCCGGTTTGACCTCAGCTTCGTCCACGCTCAATTGTTCAGCAACAATCTTCTGAACTTTCTGAAAAATCTCGTCTTGGCTCATATCTATAACTCTTCCTAGTCGATGCAGCGGCGATCGGGAGTGATCAGTCCGGTCATTCCCTAATCGCTACTGCCAGAAGAAAGGAATCCCCCAGCAGGGATTGGGATTAGACATCTCTACATCTTATCTGAAAGGGGGACGGGAAAAAGAAAGAGTGTGCAGGAGGTGCGATTGCCCCCTCCGGGTTCTCCAGTGAAGAGTGATTCCCCCCCTAAAGTGCCTATCTGAAAACCGAAAACCCAAGTTCTGGCAGGTGCGGCGCTACAGCGTCGCACCTGCCAGAATTTGGGTTTTCGGATAGGTTTTAAGAACTGAAGGTTTGACTATTTTTTCTACAATGTTGCGAAACCCTCTCTCAGAGAGCATTTCGCAGCATCTTTTATTTTAGCGTCGATTTTTTCTGAAACGCTGAGGGCGTCAGCATTTCAGAAAAAATCGGCGCAATTTAGCCAAAAGCCCATTGAGAAGCGGGTTTGGCTCTACTTGATGTAGCAATTGAGGAGCGGTCGTGTCCACGTAGGGGACACGACCGCTCCTCAGGTCTTAACAAATTAGTTAATGTCTGCCAAATTGATGCGCGGATCGGCGAATTTTAGCAATAAATCCGCCAGCAAATTACCCACAATCAACATCACTGCACCCATCATCAGACTGGCCATCACCAGGTAACGGTCCTGGTTGTTCACCGCCTGCAGGATGAGCTGCCCCAGCCCTGGCCAGTTGAAAAAGTTTTCCGTGATGAATGCGCCACTCAGCAGGTTGGCAAACTCAAAGCCCAGCAGCGTAATTAGTGGGTTTACCGCGTTGCGCAGGGCGTGGACGTAGATCACTCGATTTTCAGGAAGTCCTTTGGCGCGAGCCGTCTGGATATAGTCCTGCCGCAGCACGTCCAGCAGTTCGCCTCGCATAATCCGCTGGAGTCCGGCAAATCCGGTAATACTGAGAGCGATCGTTGGGAAAATCAGGTGCCAGCCGATGTCCAGAATTTTGCCAATTGGCGTCAGATCCTGATGGTCAATGCTGGTCATGCCGCCCACAGGCACCAGGGGAGACAGTCGCTGTGCCAGAAACAGCAGAAACAATCCCGTGATCAGACTGGGGAACCCCTGACCGATGTAGCTCACTACCCGCAGGATGCGATCGCTCATCTTGTCCTGCTTCACCGCCCCCACGATACCCAGGGGAATGGCGATCGCCCAGGTCATGACCAGAGAGGTGATCGACAGAATCAGCGTTGCCCCCACCCGTTCCCACAGCAATTCGGTGACGGGACGCTGGGAGTAGGCAAAACTAATGCCAAAGTCGCCTCGCGTCACAATCTGCCGCAGCCAGATCCAGTACTGTTCCAGCGCTGTTTTGTCCAGACCAAACTGCTCCTCAAACTTCTTCAATGTCTCTGCTGAAATCTGAGGATTCTGCCGCAGCGTATCAATGTAGCTACCGGGGGCCAACTGCATGATGAAGAAACTGAGGGCCGAGGCCAGCAGCAGCGTCAGCAGCCCCTGGAGCAGACGCTTGATAATGTAGACCGAAGTCTCGCTGGTGAGCGCCCCGACAACACTCGCTCCAAAATTTTGGAGGCGTTGCTGAGAGGTCGCTGCTTTTGTGGAGGTCATAGAAGTTAATATTCGATGAGCGTGGCGATCGGAACGTCGGGAAGCAGTTTGCGTCCCTCCAGGAAGGTTAACTCGATGATAAATCCGAAACCCGCCAGCGTGCAGCCCGTCTGCTCAATCAGTTGGGCAGTGGCGGCAGCAGTGCCTCCGGTGGCGATCACATCATCCACGATCAGCACGCGACTGCCGGGGGGCAGGGCATCCTGGTGCATTTCCAATTTATCAGTGCCGTATTCCAGTTCGTACTCTACTGTATGCACTGCAGCCGGGAGCTTACCAGGCTTGCGCACGGGAATGAATCCAGAGTTCAGCTTGTAGGCCAGCGGTGCCCCGAAAATGAAGCCTCTGGACTCCATGCCCACGACATAGTCGGCTTGCAGGTCAGCGCACTTTTCGGACATCGCATCAATGGTGTAGCGCAATCCTTCGGGATCGCGCAGCAGGGTGGTGATATCGCGGAACAGGACACCGGGCTTGGGAAAATCGGGAATGTCGCGGATCAGGGTCTTCAAATCCATAGGGCTGATTGAATCGCTTTCAATTCTGGGGTGCTTTTAATTCTGCGGTGACAATATCACAAACTTCATTACAAACTTACGGCTGGGCCACTAAAGTTGGTTCCTGCTGGGGAACTGGTTTTTCCGGTGGGAGACCCAGAATTCGACGGTAGACCTGAATATATTCTCTCGCCGAATGTTCCCAGCCAAAGTCTTTCTCCATACCGCGCTTTTGCAGTGCCGTCCAGTAGTCGCGGTAGCGGTAGCCTTCCCATGCGCGAGCCATACAGGTGTAGAAATCCAAAGGCTCGTATCGGTCAAAGCAGTATCCCGTCCCGGTGTGGATGGTGGGTTCGTGGTGCAGTACGGTGTCCACCAGCCCTCCCGTGCGCCGCACAATCGGCACCGAACCGTAGCGCATGGCGATCAACTGGCTGATGCCGCAGGGTTCAAACCGTGAGGGCATCAGGAAGGCATCTGTTCCACCGTAAATTCGGCGGGCCAGGGTTTCGCTCTGGAGCAAGAAGGTGCCAACCCGACCGGAGTAGCGGGAGGCTAACTGCCAGAGTTCGGTTTCATAGTAGCGATCGCCCGTCCCCAACACCACCAGTTGGGAATCGGTGTAGGCCAAAAACCGATCGATCGTCTGCATCAGTAGATCCAGCCCTTTTTGTTCCACCAGGCGGGAGACGATGCCCATCAGGAAGCGATCGCCATTCACCTCCAGTCCCATTTCCTGCTGTAGGGCAACCTTATTGGCGGTGCGTTCATTCAGTGTGTCGATGCTGTAGTTATGCACCAGGTGCTTGTCAACTTCGGGGTTGAAGACCTCCGTGTCGATGCCGTTCAAGATCCCGAACAGTTTGCCGCTGATGAATGACAGCAATCCTTCCAGGGTTTCACCGTATTCCACCGTCTGGATTTGCTGGGCGTAGGTGGGGGAAACGGTGGTCACCGCATCGGCATACTGCACTGCCGCTGCCATCACGTTGTGCCCCTGCATGTACCAGGGACACCAGGTCATCTTCTCCAGCTTCCAGCGCCAGGGACCCTGATAGGCCAGATTATGAATCGTGAAAACTGTTGTGATGTCGGGGGACTGGTGCATCCAGACGGGAATCATACCCGTGTGCCAGTCGTGGCAGTGAATCACGTCTGGCTTCCAGTGGTTCCAGGCAAATTCCGCTGCGCCATTGGCGAACAGGGTAAACCGCCAGTCTTCGTCTTCACCACCGTAGATGTTGCGCTTCTGGAAAGCAGGATGGGCAAATAAATAGAGGGGAATCTCGGTGTCAGGGAGAACCGTCTGGAACACCTGGAAGTTTTGGAACATGGCATAGCCGTGCCAGACAGGTTCCTTCGGTAGATCTGCCATCTTGTCCGGCAGCAACCCGTAGTAGGGCAGAAAGATCCGCACGTCGTGCCCCATTGCCCTTAAAACCTTGGGCAATGCCCCTACTACGTCTCCCATGCCTCCCACTTTGGCGATGGGAGCCGCCTCTGCCGCCACAAACAGTATCCGCATTCCAGTTACCCAATTTTGTTACCTAAACCCTATCAAGTTTCGGTTCCATTGTGGCGGGGAATTCGGGTGGGGAGTGATGGGCTGATTCACGACGGCAATTAAATAGAATGCTGTGTGCGGGCGCGCTTCGTGCGCCCGCACACAGCATTCTATTTAATTTTTTTATTCTAAAATGTTGCCGAAGTAATAAGTTACTGAGCTTTGCTTAAACAATGATTTCTGAGCGGCCCATAACCTCTGTAGCTCATAGGATAAGCAAAGTAGGCGTGCAAATTCTGTACGAGGTTAACTATCCACGATTCGACTGACGCTCACCCCAACGCCCATCCCCCCATGCCCTCACATTATCCAACGCTTTATCAAATCAACACCCGCATCCTACTGGCTCGCCTTGCTAAACAACTCAATCGTCCCGCCACCCTCGACGACATCCCCGATTCATTGCTGGATGAATGCGCCACCGCTGGTTTTGAGTGGCTTTATTTTCTGGGTGTCTGGCAGATCGGAACCGTTGGCCCCCAGATCTCCCGGTCAAATCCGATCTGGCTGGAGGAGTACCGCCACACGTTGCCAGACCTGAAGGACGAAGATATTTGTGGCTCCTGCTTTGCCGTGATTGGCTACAAGGTTCACAGTGCGATGGGGGGCAACGCGGCGGCAGAACGGTTACGCGATCGCCTCCACCAGCGTGGCCTCAAGCTCATGCTGGACTTTGTGCCCAACCACACGGCCCCCGACCACCCGTGGGTGCAGACTCACCCCGAATTTTATGTGCATGGCACCGAGGAGTTGCTTCAAAAGGAGCCACAGAACTACTACCGGGTGTCGCTTGCCTCCGGTGATCAGGTGTTTGCCTACGGACGCGACCCTTATTTTGACGGTTGGTGTGACACTCTACAGCTCAATTACGGCAACCCAGAATTTCGGGTGGCTCAGTTAGAAGAACTGCTGTCAATCGCTCAGCTCTGCGACGGCGTGCGCTGCGACATGGCCATGCTGATTTTGCCGGAGATTTTTCAGCGCACCTGGGGGATTGCAACGGAACCGTTCTGGCCGGGGGCGATTGAGAAGGTGCGATCGCAGCACCCCGAATTTGTATTTATGGCGGAGGTCTACTGGGATCTGGAGTGGACGCTGCAACAGCAAGGGTTTAACTACACCTACGACAAGCGGCTGTACGATCGCCTGCGGGAGCAGCACGCCCACCCGGTGCGCAAACATTTTTGGGCTGATTCTGGTTATCAGCAAAAGTCTGCCCGCTTCCTGGAAAACCACGATGAACCTCGGGCGGCAGCCACTTTCCCAGAGCCAGTCCACGAGGCGGCAGCGGTGTTGACTTTCCTCTGTCCGGGGCTAAGGTTTTTCCACCAGGGGCAGTTTGAGGGACTCCGGACGCGCATTTCCGTTCACCTCCAGCGTGGCCCCGATGAACCGATCAACTCCAACATCCGCAACTTTTACCGGGAACTTCTCACCTGCCTCCAAGACCCCATTCTGCACAACGGCGCCTGGCAACTGCTGGAGTGCGCTCCCGCCTGGGAGGGCAACTGGACGTGGGATTGCTTTATTGCCTTTGACTGGAAAGGGGACGATGGAACGCATTTGCTGGCGATCGTTAACTATGCGTCGCACCAGAGTCAGTGCTATCTCAAGAACCCTGGGGAATATCACGGCCTGACGTTCAAGCATCTCTTGAGTTCACAGGGATCAATTCAACCAGAGGGAGTAGTGCTGGGTTCTGAAGTTTACTTTGACATGCCCGCCTGGGCGTATCACGTTTTGAAGTTAGAAAAATTGGCTCTCCACAACTTTGTGTGAAAATCCCTTAGGATCGCGAATTAAATAAAACCGAATTGTTTTTGAGAGAGGCGCGGATTC
>JBIKWV010000278.1:0-6157 GCA_044356135.1 Elainellaceae cyanobacterium | reverse complement strand
AAAGCCGTGCCAAGCGAAAACTGGGATTTCACTTTATTGCACCGCCTAACCGCGATGCAACAGGGAGAAAAATCTCCGTATACGTAACAGCAAAGTATTTATTTTTACTTTGTTTTATCCAGAAACTAAGTATAATCTCTGTATTGAGTTGTATCTACCGTCAAGTGGATCGACCAATGAAGCACATGAACAGTCGCCTTTGCGGGATGTGAACGGGGTGTGTGGGTTACTCCCGCTTAGGAACCACTCCACACTCCTGATTCAGGGCCTATTTGTGAAAGCTGTGGCCTGTGCTTCTAGATCGCCAATGCACGGTCAATCACTCCTGAAGTTGTCGCGGGTTGTAACAATGAATACTTCATTCTCCATTGGGCTACGGCTGGTGTGCGAATACCTGGAAGCGGCGATCGCCCTGTATGAACGAGGGGAACAGCGACAGGCGCTGAACTACGTACAATCTGCACGACAGTCCCTCCAGACCTACGAGGAGGACTTGCAGGCCACAATTGCAGCAGAACCACCGGAACCGCCATCCGTTTGAACTAGAGCGCCATTTGGCAAGGGCATCGCCATTTTGCCCTCACCCTAATCCCTCTCCCGGCGGGAGAGGGTCTTCCGACCCTTATCGCCTTTTCCCTGGGGATAAGGGGCTGGGGGAGGGGGGAATGGCGGTGCGGCATATCACCCGACAAATATTGCTTGACTAAACACTACTCGTGGTTCATTTGCTTTGCTCATCACCATCCCTCTGTGGAGTGGGCGTCCCGCCCAGACGGGCAAGATGCCAGGGGCGATACCCACGCCAAATGACCCACTCGTGTTGCGAACACCCGGTTCTGCAACATGGGGTTTTGGGGCGAAGCCCCCAAGAAGGGGCACACACCCAAACCCCCTCAAGGGGGAATCACCCCTTCACCTCTTGCAAAACTTTCGTTTTGCTGTATCAGGTAGTAATCGTCCCCGTCAGCGGAGAACTGGCGCTGGCGTAAGCCTTGATGGGAATTCGTCCGGCCAGAAAGGCAGCGCGTCCAGCGTCAGTCGCCATGCCCATCGCCTTTCCCATGAGAATCGGGTCTTTTGCCTGGGCGATCGCCGTATTGATCAGCAGCGCCGAAGCCCCCATTTCCATCGCCTGCGCCGCCTCACTGGGCGCACCAATGCCCGCATCCACCACCACTGGAATCGTGGCATTCTCAATAATGATCTGGATATTGGCAGCATTCTTGATACCCTGCCCCGACCCGATAGGAGAACCCAGCGGCATCACCGTCACACAGCCCACCTCCTGCAATCGCTTTGCCAACAGTGGATCCGCATTGATATAGGGCAATACAGCGAATCCCTCCTTCACAAGCTGTTCTGCGGCCTGAAGCGTACCAATGGGATCGGGCAACAGATAACGGGAGTCGGGGATCACCTCCAGCTTGACAAAGTTATTGTCTTCCTGACCCAGTAGTTTGGCCATTTCGCGCCCCAAACGAGCGACCCGCACAGCGTCTTCCGCAGTCTGACAACCAGCGGTGTTGGGCAACATCCACAGCTTCGACCAGTCCAGCGCCTCGCCCAAGCCCTCATGTCCGGGGGCATTCGTCTGCACTCGCCGCACTGCAACCGTGACAATCTCACTACCGCTGGCCTCAATGCTCTGGCGCATCAGTTCAAAATTGGCAAATTTCCCTGTGCCCGTCATCAGACGAGAGCGAAAAGTGCGTCCGGCGATGATCAGGGCATCGGCTGATGTTTCGACGGTGGGTGCGGCGGGGGTGGAAAGCATGGAGGGGGAAGGGGTGGATGGGTGGATGGGCGGATGGGTAGAGACGTTCCGTGTAACGTCTGTACGGTGGATGGGTGGATGGGTGGATGGGTGGATGGGTGGATGGGTGGATGGGTAGGGGCGGCCCTTGTGGCAACGGCGAAGCCGCGCGGCCGTTCGCCCGTACAAGGGATGGGGGAATGGGTGGATAGATAGGGGCGTGGTATTCGGCAGATCATCGGTCGCTGAATTTGCACCATCAGGGCCGAATGCTGCGCCCGTAAGGGTTGGCAGCAGTTGAGAAATATCAGAATTGAGAAATCGGGTCCAGGAGAAGTGGGGCAGGAGCGGGTCAGGCTGATTGTGGGCAACCAGATCCGCGACCAGTTGAGCCGTCACTGGAGCCAGCAGAATACCATTTCGGTAATGACCTGTGGCCAGGATCAGATTGTCCCACAGGCTAGCGCCCAGCAGCGGCAGGCCATCCGGGGTAGCGGGACGAAATCCCCACCAGCACTCCTGAATAGGCAGGTCTTTCAGGGAGGGAAAAAGACGCAGGGTGGCGTCCAGCAGGCGGTGAATACCAGCAGGGGTATTGCCGGGGGCAAAGCCAACCGATTCGCTGGTGGCACCGACAATAATGCGGCCATCGCGTCGCGGCACCAGGTACACCTCGGAGCCGTGCAGCACCTGCTTCAGGGGCATTCCATCAGTATGACCGGGGGGGAGAGCCAGCGAGAGCATCTGACCTTTGCGGGGAGTGACGGGAACCGGGATTAGATCGGCTGACCAGGCTCCGGTTGCCAGGACATACTGCGATGCCTGCCATTCTCCAGCGTTGGTCTGAATGCTGGTTAACTTCCCCTGGCGCTGTTCAACACCCGTTACCGCAATCCCTTCCTGGATTTCAACACCGCGACTTTGAGCAGCAACCCGGAGCGATCGCACCAGCATCCGGTTATCCACCTGCCCATCTTCGGGGTACCACCAGCCACCGACGATGGTGGCTGACAGACCGGGCTGCATCGCGTGAATCGCAGACTGGGAAAGCCAGTGGGAGCCGGGGCGAACCGCAGCAGGTGCGCCAGACTCATAGACAGGGGACAGAATTCCACAGGGCCAGTACCCCGTGGGCATGCCGCTCAGTTCCTCAATCTTGCGCGTCCACTCCCGGTACAACGCACGACTGCGCAGGCTGAGATCGAGCATCGGGCCGGGGGGCAATTCTTCTGCCTGGGGGGCCAGCATACCAGCGGCAGCGTGGGCGGCAGCCTGCTCAAAGTCGCGGCTGAGGACTGTCACGCTGAGGCCGCGAAGGCTCAATTCAAGGGCGATCGCCAGCCCCATCACCCCCCCACCCATCACCAAAACATCGCTCACCGGATTCATCACCTGAATTTGAAATGAGAAAAACTGACCAACGCCCTCGGTTCACCAGAGTGCAGGGAGACTGCGCGGCGGCTGGCCAGCGGTTCCCTGCCCTGGAGAAACGGGAGTGATGGGACCACTGCCCCCCGCTCCGCCAGACCCAGGATTAATCTGTCCATTGCCGGTACCGGGGTTGGTCGCGTTGGGAACGCTCTGAACCCCTGCGCCGCCCTGGCCGGAAGACGGAGTCTGGGAGAACTGGTTGAGAAAGGGAATCTGAGCGAGCTGGGTTTGGATGGCTGGAGCCAGGGTGAGGAGCGCCAGCAGCGCCACGATAACGAAACCAATATTGCGAACAACTCCCTTCACCAGCGTGCCGATTAAAGCTGCCATCCCGGCAAACAGGATCATTGCCCCAACAAAATTCGCTGGGGAGCTAGCGATCGCGCCAGCAATTCCCCCACCCCCACCCGTTGTTGTCGTGGGAATAACGCCACCGCTGAAGACACCAAATCGCTCTCGCAAGATCACCAGAGCAAACAACACCAGCACCACAAAGGCCGCAATTCTGACGGTTCCTGAAACCAGCGTCCCAATCAGCACTGACAGCCCAATAATGGCAATCAGGAACCCAATGAATTCAGCCGTGACTATCATGCTGTCTTCTCCACCACGCTTGCCATTTCCATCATCCCTCAGACCCCCCACCTTGATGCAGGAGCCGCAAAAATCCATCTTTCGGCAGGGCGGTTAATTGTGACCGTCACACCCTGGCCCCCACACCTGATTATCGCCCTGTCCCCAAAATCCATCAAATTTGGTGACCCTGATATCGCCGAGCACCCGCGTCTGGCAAGCCAACCGGAGAGGCTTGGCCGGAGAGTGGGGCGGCAGAGATCGTCGCGCTTTATCCTTCCAGTTCACCTCAGACACCGCTCCTTCAACCTGAACCGCACAGGTGCCGCAGGTGCCAATGCCGCGACAGTTGATAACCCTGGCCTGACCATTGTAGAGATCAATGCCGTTTTGCAGCAGCACCTGACGCAAATTTGCGCCTGATTCACATTCGAATGTCTTTCCTTGAGCAGTGATGATTGGCATGACAGATTCTATTAAGAGATTTGAGTATCACCAACGAGGATGCGGAGAGAGGCGGTAGGGTGGATTTAGCATTGCCCGACTGGAGCAATTCAACCACTGCGCTAGTGTTGCAAACACGAAGTTCTACAACATGGGGGTTTGGTGGCTCTCGCCCCCATGAGGGGCACACCCCCTGCCCCCTCATGGGGGATTTACCCCTTCACCACTACAAAACTTTTGTTTTGCTGCTCTAGTTTACGTTTCTTCACGTTCTTATTATTCTATGCGCTCCTTCCCTAATCCCCTCTGGATCTACGACACGACTTTGCGTGATGGTGCCCAACGGGAGGGACTCTCCCTCTCCATCGAAGACAAACTGCGGATTGCTCGCCAGCTTGACCAGATGGGAATTCCCTTCATTGAAGGAGGATGGCCAGGTGCCAATCCCAAAGATGCCCAATTCTTCTGGCAGCTTAAGGAAAAACCCCTGGCCCGGGCTGAGGTGGTAGCCTTTTGTTCAACTCGTCGCCCTCATCGAGCGGCAGCCGATGACCCCATGCTGCAACCCATTCTGAGCGCGGGTACTCACTGGATCACAGTGTTTGGCAAGTCCTGGGATCTGCACGTCATTGAGGGGTTGCAGACCAGCCTGGAGGAAAATCTGGCGATGATCCGCGACACGCTGGAGTTTTTTCGCAGTCGAGGGCGACACATCATCTACGATGCTGAGCACTGGTTTGATGGCTATAAGCACAACCCCGACTACGCTCTGAAAACACTGGAAGCGGCGATCGCAGGCGGTGCCGAATGGCTCGTCCTCTGCGACACCAATGGGGGAACCCTGCCCCACGAGATTTCAGCCATCACCGAAACAGTGGTGCAGTTTGTTGGCAGCACACCTGACGCCCCCCAAGTTGGCATTCACACCCACAATGACTCCGGGACGGCAGTAGCCAATGCGATCGCCGCTGTGATGCAGGGCGCGCGCATGGTACAGGGCACAATCAACGGTTACGGCGAACGCTGCGGCAACGCCGACCTCTGTACGCTGATTCCTAACCTGCAACTGAAACTGGGCTATCACTGTGTCGAGGAAAATCAGCTCGCCCACCTTACCTCAACCAGCCGTCTGATCAGTGAGATCGTCAACCTCGCTCCTGATGACCACGCCCCCTTTGTTGGCCTTTCTGCTTTCGCCCACAAAGGCGGCATCCACGTCAGCGCCGTCGAACGAAATCCTGTCACCTACGAACATATTCAGCCGGAGCAGGTGGGCAACCATCGCCGCATTGTAATTTCAGATCAGGCAGGGCTGAGCAACGTGCTGGTCAAGGCCCGCAGCTTCGGCATCGAGATGGAGAAAGATGACCCCGCCTGCCGCCAGATTTTGCAGCACCTCAAGAGCCTGGAGCATCAGGGCTATCAGTTTGAGGCAGCGGAAGCCAGCTTTGAGCTGTTGATGCGGGAGGCGCTGGGGCAGCGTCAGGCGTTCTTTGAGATCAAAGGGTTTCAAGTCCACTGCGATATCATTTCGCAGTCCACCTACACCTGTAGTTCGGCGCTGGCCACGATCAAGGTGGGTATTCACGGCAAAGACTATCTGGAAGCCGCCGAGGGGAATGGCCCCGTTGCCGCTCTGGATGCGGCATTGAGAAAAGCTCTGGTGAATGTGTATCCGGCGATCGCCCAGTGCTATCTCACCGACTACAAGGTGCGCATTCTGGATGGGGCTGCTGGCACCGCTGCTAAAACTCGCGTGCTGGTGGAATCCAGCAACGGACAGCAGCGATGGACGACGGTAGGGGTGTCTACCAATATCATTGAAGCTTCCTACCGGGCAGTGGTTGAGGGATTGGAATACGGGTTGATGCTCCAGGAGCAGACGCAACCCATTGTGACTGTAACCCCAGAGGGATCTGCGGTTTAATAAAACCCCAGTTTGCGCTTGGCGCGGTG
>JBIKWV010000196.1:0-7276 GCA_044356135.1 Elainellaceae cyanobacterium | reverse complement strand
CACGCCCTAGTAGTCCGCCAAAGAAACTTTGCCTGGTTAGTGTGGCGCGCTTCGCGCGCCACACTAACCAGGCAAAGTTTTTCAACCAGGCAAAGTTCGCTTGGCGAACTACTAGTCTACTGGCCAGTAGACTGGGAAGAAGCAGAAAATAGCGTTTCTTGTATGGCGATGCGATCGCGCCCTTCCTCCTTGGCACGATATAGTGCCTGATCTGCTGCTGTCAGCAGCCATGAAGGAGAAGTCCCTGCAACGGGAATCGTACTGGCAACCCCAAAGCTCAAGGTGACATTGCCGCTAATAGGGGAGGCGGGATGGGGAAGCGCCAGCGCTCGAATATTGACCTGGATCTCCTCAGCAACCTTGACCGCATTGCTTGCGGAGGTATTGGGCAGGATGACCACGAATTCTTCACCACCGTAGCGAGCCACCAGGTCAGCGGAGCGTTTCAGGGTATTCTGGATCGTCGATGCAATGTATCGCAGGCACTCGTCTCCTGCTTGATGCCCGTAGGCATCATTGTAGGGCTTGAAGCAATCCACGTCACACAGAATGAGCGACAGGGGGAGTTGTTCCCGCGCCAGTCGTCGCCACTCCTGATCCAGTCGTTCGTCAAACCCTCGACGGTTCGCCACCTCAGTGAGGCCGTCCATGCGAGCCAAATTCTTCAATTGATGAACAACATCGCGGAGTTCTGACTCGGCCTTCAAGCGCCGCTGAATTTCCATCTGGAGTCGCTGGTTCTGCTCCTGAAGCTGTTGTTGCAGTCGTCTCATGGCCAGATGGGATTCCACCCGTGCCAGAACTTCAATCACCTGAAACGGCTTGGTGATGTAGTCCACTGCTCCCACTGAAAATCCCCTCAGCTTGTCCCATACCTCATCCAGGGCGCTAATAAAGATTACCGGAATATGGCAGGTCATCGGATCTGCTTTTAACTGCTGGCAAACTTCAAAGCCATCCATCTCTGGCATTCGAATATCCAGCAGAATCAGTTCTGGGGGAGCAGATTTGACGACCGTTAATGCCATTGCGCCACTGGTCACAGCTCGTACTTCGTATCCCTTACTGGCCAGTAGCTCAGACAGCAACCGCAGGTTGACTGGGGTGTCGTCCACAATCAAAATATTGACTTCTGACTCCTGTGAACTTTGCCTATCCATAGTGCCGATGCTGGCGTAATGCTCCCTGAGTAAACTGGTTCTATAGCGATTACGGTGTGTTTTTACTGAGACAGAAAGTCTTGATTTCGCCTACCCCCTGGACCTCAATGGATTGTCCTGCCTCAAAAATATATTTCCCCTGAAGCCGAGCAAATACATTGGCTGTGGTCTGAATTTGCCCCACTTTTCCATGATGCTGAAGGAGTTCTGCAAGGTCTACAGCCGTTCCTGATAGCTCGCCAATGGGCGACCGATGAGAATTGCAGACATCCCCGCAAGTCTCTTCCTCCAGGCTGACTACTCCTGACCCTAACGCTATTCCAACTTTCAGATGAATTTCAGTCCCTGCTTCTGGTTGGAATTGAGTCACCACTTGCTGCATCGCTAATGCCAGGTCAGCGATCGCCACTATCGGATCTCGTTCAGACTTGCCCTCAGTGCCAGATGAACTGCTTACAACCTTGTATTCTGCTCCAATTGCACTGATTCTCACCAGACGATACCGCTCTACGAGTTGGTCGAACGCCGCGAAAACCTGATTGAGGTAGCTCAGGAATTCTATCGGAGAGAGCCGCTTTGTGAGAGCCGTACAATTAACGAGGTTTGCCGACAGAACCGTTACATCCTCCAGAAAATGCACAGGTGCCTTTTCGGTGACGGGTTGTTCTGCTGCAGATTGTTGCACTGGATCAGTTGGGAGAACGGGTAGCTGCTGCTGGAGTCTTCGCAAGGTCAGGTGAGTTTTCACCCGCATGATGACCTCGGCAATCTGAAATGGTTTTGTGATGTAATCGACCGCCCCGGCTTTGAGGGCATTCGCTTTATCCTCTGTTTCTGCCAGCGCACTTAGAAAGATCACTGGAATTGCTGCTGTTTGTGGATTGGCTTTCAGCTTTCGGCAAACTTCATAACCGTCCATCTGGGGCATTCGAATATCCAGGAGGATCAGTTCCGGCGGTGAGTGATGCACGACTGTCAGCGCCATCGCACCGCTGGTCACTGCTCGGACACCATAACCTTCCACTGTTAGCATTTTTGTCAGGAGTTGCAGGTTAGCTGGAGTGTCGTCTACCACCAGAATGTCCCCCTGTACACCTGTTCCTGTGGAATTGCTCATAGCCTGTCCCCCCCAGTGAACGTCATAATTTGATCGAACTGAAAATTTTCAACCCAGTTAATTAACGTGTGTTTCAGGCAGATGGAAGTTTCGGGGATCTGATCGATGAGTTTCATGACCTGTCTACCATCTGCGCGAGTTGCCGCCAGATGCAACGCCTGCACCCAGGGTGGGGGCATGTTTGTAAGGTGAGCTGCAACTGATCCATTCAACGGGGCTGTGTCAGGGGAAGCAGGTATTTCTCTGGGTGAGGGAACCTCTTTGGCAGTCGCAGTCGCTTCTGCGTATTGATACTGCACTCCCAGATAGTCCTGAATCATATCCAGTAGAATCCGTCGGCGAAAGGGCTTGCTCAACAGACCATCACACCCGGCGGACAAGATCTGGCTTTGCTCCTCAACGAAAGCGTTGGCCGTGAGCGCGATGATTTTGGTGGAGGTAGGAGAGTGGGAGGGTCTTTCGACAGGCTCAAGAACAGGGAGAGTGGGAGGGTGAGACAGTGGATGCGCAGTATCACTCCCTCCCATCATCCCGTCATCACTCTCTCCCATCACCTCGTCATCACTCCCTCCCGTTCTCCCGTTTTCTTGTCCTCTCTCCTGTTCCAGAGCGCGAATTCGCTGAGTCGCTTCGTATCCATCCATCTCAGGCATCTGCATGTCCATCCAGATGAGATGGGGCTGCCATGTCTCCCAGAGGCCGATTGCTTCCTTTCCATTGCTGGCCTCCCTGACTTCAAACCCAATACCCTCCAGGATCCTGACCAGGAGCTGCCGATTGGTGCGGGCATCGTCTACCACGGCAATCCGGTAAGCAGGTTGCCCTGGCATCAATCCAATAATTTGGCGAGTCGATTCCCGTGGGGACACCTGAGACCGCTGGGCAACTTTGACAGGGACACTGACGGTAAAGCAAGTTCCCCGGCCTGGTGTGCTGACGGTTTGAATCGTACCCCCCATCAGCTGTATCAGCCCCCGACTGATCGATAGGCCAAGCCCGGTTCCCTGTTGTGATCGCTGGCCCGACACGGTTTGAACAAAGGGATCAAACAGGACTTTGAGTTCTTCAGGGGCAATCCCCGCTCCACTATCAATCACCCTAAAGTACAGCATCAGGCGATTGCTGCTGGCAGGAGCCGACTGTGTCTCAACGGTGAGCAGGATGCTGCCCTGATCGGTAAATTTGATTGCATTGCCTAAAAGATTAGTCAATACCTGACGCAGTTTACCGTCGTCGGCGTGGATTAACTGGGGCACCTCTGGCGATCGCTCCAATTGGAGGGTCAGCATCTTCGTTGAAGCTTTCAGCAGGAACGTATCGCGCAACGTGTTTAGCAACTCGTAGAGGTCAAAGTCCCGCTCACTCAGCACCATTTTGCCCTCCTCGATCTTGGACATATCGAGGACATCGTTGATCAGACCCAGGAGATGCTCTCCACTACGGTTGATAATTGTCAGGTTTTCGCGCTGCGATGCAGTTGTGTTTGCCTCACTGGCCATTAACTGTGTGAAACCCAGAATAGCGTTGAGCGGAGTCCTTAGTTCATGGCTCATATTAGCCAGAAAGAGACTTTTGGCATGGTTGGCGGCATCTGCGGCTTCTTTTGCCTGTTTGAGTTCCTCTGCCTGTTTTAATGTTTGCAGGAGTAACTCTGCCTGTTGAAGTGCAACCCCAAGCTGTGCCGCCACATTTTCCAGGAAACTGATTTCTGGGGTCTGCCAGGTGCGGGGGGCAGAATTCTGGTAGATGGCCAGCAGTCCCCACAGCTCAACCCCGTGGATTGTATTTTGGGAAATCGGCACTGTTACGTAGGCTCTTGCCTGCAATGCCTCCATAAGTTGGAGATAACTGTCTGGAAAATTGGCAGCATAGACATCTTCGACGCACAGGTGTGTTGCAACCTGGTTCTGGGCCGTTCCCTGGTGCGTTTGCAGGTGGGTGTCTTTGAGCGGCACGCCGTTGATCGGCAGCAGTTTAATAATGCTGCTTTCAGCATCAGAAGGGGCTTGACCTGCATCTCCAACCAATGATTGAAAGTTGCTCAACATTGGTCGCCAACCGCTTCCCACAGACTCTGCAATCATCTCTCCGCTCCAGTCGGGGTTGAAACGGTAAATCAAAACTCGATCGGTCTTGAGAAATTTCCGGACTTCCGCCACTGTCGTCGTCAAAATCTCCTGCAAGTCCAGGGTTTGACGCATCCGCTGGGTGATCTGCATCATCAGGTGTTCCCGCTCTACCTGCTGTTGCAGTGCCAGTTCGGCACGTTTGCGCTCGCTAATATCCCGTACCGTTCCAAACAATCGGAGAATCTGTCCATCGCTGTCGGTGATCGCTTCCCCCTTGGCCTCGACATAGCGCACTGTACCGTCTGCAAATTGCAGGCGATGATCGATCTCATAGGGGCGACCTTCTGCGACCGCCTGTTTCACTGCGTCGTCCAGCAAATGACGGTCGTCAGGATGCAGTTGGGATAGGAGGTCTTGATAGTCCGGCTCACCCAAAACAGGATCACGTCTGTAGATACGGAACGTCTCCTCAGACCAGGTAATTTTGTCTCTGGTCAGGTCAAATTCCCAACTCCCTAAATGGGCAATCCGCTGGGCTTCCAGCAGTTGAGCTTGACTCTGAAGCAGTGCTTCCTCTGCTCGCTTGCGATCGGTCACATCTCGGATCGCCCAGATAACCGTATTTCCGTCAATTGGAGACAAACTGGCATCTGACCAGATCTCAGTGCCATCAATTTCCAGACTGTACTCTGCTCGAATGGTTTGCTGCTCGCGCAGTGCTTGCTGGATATAGCCGAGAAACTGATTTGCGATTTCCCTGGGGAAGATGTCCTGTAACGTTCTGCCAATTTTTTCCTCGACCGGACGGTACAGCAGTGCATGATTCGTCGAAAGGGTGCGAAGATTCCGCCCCTCCACATCGTAGATGAAAATCAATTCATCCATCGCTGCAAATAGCGCACGCATCTCAGCGTTCGCAGCGCTCAGTTCCTCCTGTGCTCGTTTTTGGGCAGTAATATCTTCAACCATCGCAATGGTGAACTGCACCTGTCCCTCTGGATCACGCACTGCGGAAACCGTCAGGCGTGCCCAGATCAAATCCCCATTCTTGCGAAAATACCGCTTCTCAAGCTGATAGGTGTCTCGCTTTCCCTGCATCACCTCCTGATTCAGCGCCATATCCAGGGCGATGTCATTGGGGTGAGTGTACTGGGGAAACTTCATCTGGCACAGTTCGGTTTCGCTATAGCCCAAAATTGTCTGGTGGGCAGCGTTCACCTTGAAGGGGATGCCGTCAATTCCTGTCAATACAATGCCGATGGCGGCAGATTCAAAGATTGCCCGATAGCGGGCCTCACTTGCCTGGAGTGCCGCTTCTACCCGGTGTCGTTCCGCCGCAATTTGCTGACGGTCGGCTTCCGCCCGTTTGCGTTTGCTGATGTCAAAACTGACAGCGGTGCCAATCCAACATCTCAGCGTCGGGTCAAATCGCGACGTGAAGGCTTCCGAGATCCAGCGCAGCGTCCCATCTTTGTGATAGAAACGGTACTCAATATTGGTACTGCGGCCCGAAAAGATATCCTCATAGCGAGGTCCAATCACCTGCTCCAGATCCTCTGGATGAACCCGCGATCGCCATAAATTGGGCTGGTCGAGCATCTCCTCTGGCGTGTAGCCGAACACCGCCTCACTCCCTGCAGAGTAGTATTTGTATCGCCAGTCGTCGATGCTGGAGATCTCATAGCTGGTAATTGCGGCGGCAGTACTATTCAGAATGTCGCTCAACTTTGCCTGGGAAGCCTGAAGCTCCAGTTCCAACTGCTTGCGATGGGTAATGTCCACGCCCACGATGGTGACGGTCCAGCAGGTTCCTGACGGTTCACGGCAGGCCGTCAGAATATCTGAGATCCAGCGCAGACTGCCGTCCTTATGCAGGAAGCGATACTCAACCGTCGCTGTTTCCTCGGTCAAGATTCTTCTAAAACAGGGAACCAACACCTGCTCCCAGTCCTGTGGAAAAACCTGTGAGGCAAATAGTGCTGGATCCTCTTTGAACTGTTCCGGTGTAAATCCAAAAATCGCTTCACAGCCTTCTGAGTAATAGAGGGGTTCCCAGGGGCGCTCCCCCCAGACTCGAAAACTCCGAATTGAAGCGATCGCCTGACGCAGAATCAGCTCAAGCTCAGGTTTCGGAAAAGCCACTTTCCCGGACTCATCTTCGAGTTCCTGACTGGCCAGCGATCGTCGGTGAGCTGCATTGGCGAGATGTTGTCCCTGCAAGATCAAAATCCCTAATCCCAGCAGGGAAAGCCCAATCAACAAAAACTTCTGCTCTGTTGGGAAAGGACTACCCAGCGCCCACCCCAGTTGAATCGCAAAAATCAGCGATAGCAAAAACAGCACCAATGACCGCACCCCTCCCACCGAAGAGATCGCAGGATTACGGAGTGCTTTATCTCGCCCAGAGACCTTCACTGAGTCCTCCCTCAGTCGCTACTGTAGCTGCGACCATAGCGTTTCAGCAGCCTTGCCCATTTATGGTAGACGAACCTGACGCATGACTCAGAGTCTGACCAGGCGCAAATTGCGACACCCCTATGGTTTGAGAATTCCCAGTTCAGACGATAGATTGAACAATGGCACAAAAAGTGGTTGTCTTGTGATTGCCACGAAGCGTGTTGCCCTCACAAAACAACCCTTAGGGATCTGCTGTTTAGTAAAACCCCAGCTTTCACTTGGCGCGGCGAAGCCGCGCCAAGTGAAAGCTGGGGTTTTACTGGGATTTTATTTTATGGCGAACCCCTTAGGTTCTGGATTTTGACTAAATCGGCGTAAATTGAATAGGCGGCAAAACGCCCTCTGAGAGGGCGTTTTGCGGCATTACAGGGAAAATAGGCAAAAGTTCAGTCAGTAAGTGGGCGTAGAAAAAGTCGAAACTCCAAAAGCGATTCCGCCCTGAGCGAAGTCGAAGGGCGGAATCGCTTTTGGGG
>JBIKWV010000195.1:0-7279 GCA_044356135.1 Elainellaceae cyanobacterium | reverse complement strand
TTGAATTTTGACCCTTTTGATCCGAAGTACAAAGGGAACGGTAAAACCATCATTGATAGCCAGGGACGCCTCGTTGAGCTACCCGATCCTGAAATTTTTGAACGGGCATTCGATGATGCTGTGATGGATGTCCCTCAGGGCAACTTTGAGAGTTCCCCCGACGAGATCAACAATACAACGCAGATTCCCAGCGTTTTTACCTTCAAATCTGGTCCCTATTCCTTCGGTGGGGAAGCCACAGTTGGTCCCTTTGGCGGACTAAGCAGCCTCAATAATGCAGTCCACTCTTCGGAGATCAATCTTCTGGCAGCAGCTCAATCCAGCGCAGAGGCACTGGGTATTGACCCGGAGGTATATCTCGGCGTGGCACTACAGAATGCAGCCGACCCCAGTATTCGCCTCCCGGAGGGGGCACCTGTGAAACCGTCGGAGTGGTTGCGCAGAGTGGCTCCTAACCCGACGCAGGCAGAATTGCAGGATCAAGTAGCAGTTCCAGGGGCAGGCACTTACCCGAACCTTAGACCCAGCACCTTCACGTTTAATGGTCTGGTGTTCAGTCCCAGGAGCAACAATCCCTCAGACATCGCCAGTGGTCCTTTCCTGTTTGCCAGCAACGCGATGTCGGCCTATCAGAACAATCTGGTTCCCCCACCAAACAAATCGCCGCAAAATCAGCAGGCAATTCTGAGTGGATCGGTACAGCGGGGAGCGCAGGTGTTCCGTCAGGCCCGGTGCGCCACCTGCCACATTCCGCCGTTTTTTACAGACAACAAAATTCGGGCGGTAGGACAGATTGGAACGAATCCTGCCAGGGCGCGATCGCGCCTCAAACTCAACCCACTCCTGGTTCCTCCCCAGATCTATGCGTTGAATACTCCCGTTCCAATTCCACCCAACGCCCGCACGATTTCTGTCCCCACTGCGGGCATTGCCGACAGCCCCGCGACCCTACCTAAGGGCGTTCTCCCTAACGGTGGCTACAGAACAACGCCACTGCGCGGCCTCTACCTCAGCGCTCCCTATCTGCATGACGGCGGCGTGGCTGTCAGAGCCGGAGCCTTACGGATCGCGCCGAATGGAACGGCCCAGGTCGTAAATGCTCGGGGGTTAGGCTTGACGGCGACCCTCAGTCGGGGGATTCCAGCCGATGCTGCCTCCAGCCTGCGGGCGCTGGTCGATCGGGGTCTGCGTGCCCGTGTCGTTGCTGCCAACCGGGCCAATCCCGCCCTGGTGACAAGTAACCTCGACGGCAGCGGCCACAATTTCTATGTTGATCGGCAGGCTGGGTTCACCGGGGCACAGCAGACCGATCTGGTGAATTTTCTGATGGCGCTGGATGATGATCCGGGACGGTTTTAGGGACTGAAAAAGCGCCTCCCATTTTGGAAGGCGCTTTTTCAGAAGCTAGAAATCAACCCGGTGTCCGCACCAGCATCACGGGGCAGTTAGCGTATACCCGCACATAGTCAGACAGCGATTGACCCAGCAGGCGATCGAGGTCGGGCAGACCACGGGCGATTGTGGGACGACGCTCCGGTGACCCCAGCATCAGCAAGTCTACGTTGAGATCCTCAGCCAACTGGCAGATCCGCTCACCGGCCTTGCCTTCGGGAGCGACTGCTTTGTAGGAGACGCCCATTTTCTTGGCTTCGGCGATCGCCGGGATTAACACGGGATCTTCCTCAGGATTGGCCGCAATTTCACCGGGTTTGATCTTCATGTCGGGGTTGGTGTGAACCAGCACCAGTTGACTCCCTTTGATCTCGCGCAGGAACACCAGCGCCAGTTTCAGGGTTTCCATTGCGGCATTGGATTTATCCATCGCCACCATGATGCGGTTAATCTTCTTGACGTAAACATCATCCTTCACCAGCAGCATAGGGCGAGCCGCCAGTTGGAAGACGTACTGGCTGACGGAGTTTTCCAGAATCGACTGGATGCGCTTGAGGCCACGGGACCCCATGATGATCAGGTCGGCGTCGATCTCATCGGCAACGCGCAGCACCACGTCCTTCGGATCGCCCTCCCGCAGGATCGAGTTGGAGCGACCAGGATCTAACCCCAGCGATTGGATGGCACTGGCCAGGATCTTGCCCCCTTCCTCCCACTTGGTGGTCATCGCTTCGGTTGTAGTTTGGGGCGTCACCACATGGAGGACGGTGACCGTCGCTGCCTTGATCGAGGGGATCTCCATCAGCGCCTTCAGCACTTGTTCTGACTGGCCGATGCCCGAATCTGCTAACAAAATTTTTTCTATCATGATTGCCCCTTAACAAAATTTAGATGGGTGATTTGATGGAATTCGTAACATCTGAAAGACTCAAGCGTGAAGGACAGAATCGCGCTTGCAGCGATCGGGAACCCTGCTGACCAAACAAACGGAGGACAGATTTGTAGCGTTCAAATAGAACAGTTGAGCGGCTGCAATCGCGGTTTTCACCGGGTCACCCCCAGTCATATTATCGTTGACGACCTCACCCCATTCGCGACGACAGCCCAGTGCTTTTGGGTCTATATTGAATTTGAATGGCGACATCATCGATCTGCTCAAAAAGTAAAGAAATTTAATGTCTTGAAGTCTCAGCTCTGAACCCATGCAGCCTCAATTAGAATCCACCAGCGCCATCGAACCGACGACTCTAATCGCTGGCAAAAGCTGGTTCGACTATCCGACTCGCGTTTTTCCTCACCACACTGACTATTCGGGCGTCGCGTGGCACGGCACCTATCTCACCTGGATGGAAGAAGCGCGGGTGGAGTACCTGCGATCGCTCGGTTTTAACTACGCCGATCTGGTGGCTCTGGGCTACGAACTTCCCCTGGTGGAACTGTCGATTCGCTACCATCGATCCGTGCAGATGGGAGCCGAAATTCTGGTCAGAACCCGCCTCAGCAGTTTCCAGGGGGTGCGGATGGTCTGGGAGCAGCGCATCCAGTCCCCCGATGAGGAGATTCTCTACGTTACTGCCCAGGTGACGCTGGTGACGACCGACCGGGAGAAAGGCAAGATTGCCCGTCAACTGCCGCCTGCGGTGGAGACGGTGCTGGAGCGCCTGCGGGAGGAGCGGTGACCTCTCCACCGCAGAGGCGCAGAGGACGCAAAGATCTAAACTCTGCGTCCTCTGTGCCTCTGCGGTGCCCCCAATTTTTCTCAGGCAGCGCCGAACGTCCGCCAGAAGGAGCGCCACAGGTTGGTCACCTCCTGCCACAGTTCACCGGGGCCGATGCCGAACACCACCTGTAGCACCACCAGCAGGACAACGAGGGCGATCGCCGTCCCGATCGCGGCTCGCGCCACCTTGAGTACGAAGGTGAAGACCAGAAAGGCGGCAATGAGGGCGGCGATCAGTAGAATCCAGTTCATGGAAGGGAGAGAATACGTTCATCGTTCAGATTACGGCACCCCCTGTTCATGGGGCAATGCGATCGTCTGAGGTAGCTGTGTCGAGAAGATGCGGTTGTTGAGTTCACGCCTCCTACCATTTTGAGGGAACCTGAGAGTGCAATTGATCGATGTTCCATTGTTTGGGATTGTTCTGAACATACTGCTGGACTCGGTTCAATCCCCGTTCAGTGCGAATAATACTCTCATAAAAATTGCGTTGCCAAACTTTGCTCCCTGGGGTTTGACGAATTGTATTAATGCGGGCGGATGTAGTTGATTTGAATCCTGCAATCAGGGAAGAGATGGATCTGGGCCGCATTCTGGGACACGCTGTTTCAGCGGTTGGAGCAGCAATGCCTACGACCTCTGCTGAGTCAACAATTTTGACAATGGCATGGAAATGATTGGGCATGACCACCCATTCATCGAATTCGATTTCCTGTCGGATGGTTTGCGATCGCTGCCACTCCTCTGACACAATTTGACCAAATTCGCTCAGCGCCATTTCTCCAGCGACAATCTCACCCAATAGGCACTCCCTGTTCTGAATGCAAATTGTTACAAAATAAATTGCTGCCCTGGAATAATCCCAGCCTGGGAGCCGAATTGACCGACGGTGATGTTTGTTCGGATCGAACCGCATACCCACGCCCCCTGGATTATTGTTTCAGAATGCCCAATTCTGTTCCGCCCCAAACGGAAAGCGTATGGTTACGGTAGGGGGCGACACGGTCGTTCGCCCCGGTTCGTCTGATCGCCCCATGCGAGCGTCGATTCGTTCGTTGATTGCCCACGGGGATTGGGTCAACAGCCGTGACCCGTACACGGGTGGCGGAAATGGTGGCGATCGCCCGAAATTCAGATTGGTTGGCATGATGGCGATCGCCCAAAACACATTTGGCACCGATCGGTGGTGATGTTCCCCCAAACGCAACGGCACGGTAGGGGCGACACGGTCGATCGCCCCGGTTCATCCAATCGACACGGTCGTTCGCCCCGGTTTGTCCGATCGCCCGGTACGATCGTTACATTGCCCACGGGAATAGGGTTAACGACCGTTAACCCCTACAGGTTTACGACATCATCATTCTTAACGCCACGTTATGTCTGATCGCACACTTGGTCTCACTGATTCCCTCTACGACTACCTGCTCTCGGTATCCCTGCGAGAACCAGAGGTCTTGCGCCGGGTGCGGGAAGCCTCCGCCAGCCATCCCATGAGCAATATGCAGATTTCGCCGGAGCAGGCGCAGTTTATGGGGCTTCTGGTTCAGCTTTTGAATGCGAAGAAGACTCTAGAGGTTGGCACATTTTTGGGATATAGTGCGCTGGCGATCGCCCTCGCTCTGCCTCCCGATGGTCGGATCATTGCCTGTGACGTAAGCGCCGAATATGGGGCGATCGCCCGTCAGAACTGGGAGGCGGCTGGGGTGTCTGACAAAATTGACCTGCGGATTGCACCCGCACTGGAGACGTTAGATAACCTGTTGGCTGATGGGGAGGCAGAGCGCTTTGATTTTGCCTTTATTGATGCGGACAAGAGCCTCTATGAGGAGTACTATGAGCGATCGCTGAAACTATTGCGGCGAGGAGGGTTGCTGGCGATCGATAACGTGTTGTGGTCAGGGCGAGTGGCGGATCCGACGACACAGGACAACCGCACCCAGCGCATCCGCGCCCTCAACGAAAAGCTACACCAGGATCAGCGGATTGCCCTGAGCCTTGTTCCCATCGGGGATGGGTTAACTCTGGCATTGAAACAGTAAAGAAGCCCGTTGTTGCTAGCAACAACGGGCTTCTTTACTGTTTCAATACTGCGACTAGGCAACCCAGCGCTGAGCGACCAGTTCCGCCAGGTCTACCACGCGCTGGCTGTAGCCCCATTCATTGTCATACCATGCCACAACCTTCAACAGGTCGCCGCCCATCACCATGGTCAGGCTGGCGTCAACAATCGAGGAGGCATCGTGCCCCCGGTAGTCGGAGGATACCAGCTCCAGTTCGCTATACTCCAGGATGCCCTTCATGGGGCCTTCAGCGGCGTTCTTGAGGGCTTCGTTTACCTGTTCCTTGATCACCTGCTTTTCAACCTGGGCCACCAGGTCTACCACAGAGACGTTGGGGGTGGGAACCCGCAGAGCGATTCCGTTCAGCTTGCCTGCCATTTCAGGAATGACCAGAGCGACGGCTTTGGCGGCACCCGTGCTGGTGGGGACGATGTTTAGAGCTGCGGCCCGTGCCCGACGTACATCGCGGTGGCTGGCATCCAGCAAACGCTGGTCTCCGGTGTAGCTGTGGGTGGTGGTCATCGTGCCTTTGATGATGCCAAAGTTATCGTTGAGAACTTTGACGATGGGGGCAAGGCAGTTGGTGGTGCAGCTTGCGTTGCTGATGATGGTGTGCTTGTTGTGGTCGTACTGCTCGTGGTTCACCCCGAACACAAAGGTGCCATCATCATTTTTGCCGGGAGCGGTGATCAGCACTTTTTTGGCACCCGCTTCCAGGTGCTTGGATGCGCCCTCACGGCTCGTAAATACACCCGTTGACTCAATCACTAAGTCAATGTCCCAGTCGGCCCAGGGCAGATTGAGCGGGTTGCGGTCAGAAACGCACTTTACAATGTGACCATTGGCAGTAATGGTGTTATCGTCAGCGCTGATATCCGCATTGAGTTTACCCAGCATGGAGTCATAGGTCAGCAGGTGAGCGTTGGTGCGGGGATCAGACGTATCATTAATCCCGACAAGTTGAAACTGGCTGTTTTCCCTACCGAGCCAGCACCGCATAAAGTTACGCCCGATGCGCCCAAAGCCGTTGATCGCTACTCTAATCACTGCGTCTTGCCCTCTTACACTAAAAATTCGCCAGTAGTGAGTCAGATCATACACTCTTAAGAGTTAACCGCTCAAGCCGAAATTTAACATGGCGATCGCACCGGGGATCATTTTTCGCCTTCCGTGGGGATCAGACCTCGGTATCCGGCCCACCGTAAAGCTGCTGAGCCAGGAGGTAAGCTTTGACCGCAGGCGGCACCAGGGCGTCGATGGGCTGGCGATCACGGCAACACTGGCGCACCAGACTGGAGGAAATATGGAGAGGCGGCATCTGCAACAGTTGCCAGGTGGCCGTGGTGCCCCTGGGGAACGATGGAGCGATCGCCATCTGTTGCAATGGTTCGATGTCTGGGGAATGCTGGGGGACAGTCTCAGGGGTGGGAGGTTCAGGACGGGGAGCAACCAGCCAGGTGCAACGGGCCACCAGTTCTGCACTGCCATACCACTGGGGTAGGCGGCGAAAGGCATCCATCCCCAGAATCCAGTACCAGCGACTGCCGGGATATTGCTGATCCAGATCGCGCAGGGTGTAAATGGCATAGGAGGGGCCAGACCGCTCCAGATCGATCGTCGAGAGCCGAAACTGGGGATAGGGGGCGATCGCTCGCTGCACCATTGCCAGTCGGTGTTCAGTTAGATGCAGATTGGTTTTCGATCGGTGGGGCGGGTCACGGTTGGGAACCCAGATGACAGCGTCCAGTGCCACCTGCTGGAGTGCTGTACTGGCGAGCCGTAGATGCCCGTAGTGCGGGGGATTAAAGGTACCCCCCAGAATTCCAAGACTTTGTGGTGGTGTTTGCATCACCGTGAATAAATATAGCGGTTTTCACTCGGTTGAGGTACGGGGTGTGGGGGCGGTGCCCCCACGCAGGGGTTCCACCCCTGCACCCCATACCTCACTCAATCGAAAAGTGCAATAAGTGGGCATGGCATATAAGTGGGCATGGCATAAAGTTGCAACCCCAAAAGCTGTTCCGCCCGCGCAGCAGGCGGAACAGCTTTTGGGGTTGCAAGCTTAATCGCGCCTGCCTATTTAGCAGGAGTGAGGATATCTTATTTT
>JBIKWV010000553.1:0-4221 GCA_044356135.1 Elainellaceae cyanobacterium | reverse complement strand
CTTGTACGGGCTTAGCATTCGGCCCTAATACTTGGGACTTTGCCACAATGTATCTGCCCGAATGCTAAGCCCCTACCCAATTACCGATTACCCATCACCGACTACCGATTACCGATTACCCATTACCTCTACACACATGACCACAACTCTCTCGCCCCAAAACCCCCTCCTCTACGGCAAAGGACTCCCCCCCGTCGACCAGATCCGCGCCGAGCAGGTCGTCCCCGGTATGACCCAGCTTCTGTCGGAGGTCAACGACCAGCTCACCGAACTGGAAGCCTCCGTCACCCCCACCTGGGACGGCCTCGTGGAACCCGTCGAGAGCATGGTTGAGCGTCTCTCCTGGAGTTGGGATATCGTCAACCACCTGATGAGCGTCAAAAACAGTCCCGAACTGCGGCAGGCGCAGGAGGCGATGCAGCCGGAGGTGGTGAGATTCTGGATTCGCCTCAGCCAGAGCAAGCCTTTGTACGAGGGCTACAAAGCGCTCCAGGCCAGTCCCAACTGGAACCACCTGCAAGAGGCCCAGCAGCGGATTGTCGAATCGGGCATCCGGGAAGCTGAACTGGCGGGCGTGGGTCTGGCAGGCGAGAAGCGCGATCGCTTCAACACCATCCAACTGGAGCTGGCCGACCTCTCCACCAAGTTCTCCAATAACCTGCTGGACGCCACCAAAGCCTTCAGTTTGATGCTAACTCAGCCAGAAGAAGTGACCGGATTACCGCCCAGCCTCCTGGCCCAGACTGCCCAATCGGCTCGTGCCGCCGGAGAAGAAAACGCCACCCCCGAAGCTGGCCCCTGGCGCATCACGCTGGATATGCCCAGCTACCTGCCCTTTATGCAGCACAGCCAGCGGCGTGACCTGCGGGACAAGCTGTACCGCAGCTACATTACCCGCGCTTCCCAGGGGGAATGGGACAACCAGCCCATCATCGGGCGGATTCTGGAACTACGGAAAGAAATGGCAGAGATCCTGGGCTTCTCCAGCTACGCGGAACTCAGCCTCGCCAGCAAGATGGCCCCCAACGTGGAATCTGTTGAAGAATTGCTGGAATCTCTGCGACAGGCCAGCTTCAATGCAGCCAAACAGGATCTGGCCGATCTGGCGGAATTTGCCCGCAGCAAAGGGGCGGCTGAAGCTGACAAGCTGCAACCGTGGGATGTCACCTTCTGGTCCGAGCGAGTCCGGGAAGAAAAGTATGCGCTGAACGCCGAAGAACTGCGCCCCTACTTCCCGCTGGAGCAGGTGCTCGATGGCCTATTCTCCCTGGCCAAACGGCTATTTGGTGTGGTGATCACGCCTGCAGACGGTCAGGCTCCCGTGTGGCACCCGGATGTCCGCTACTTTCAGGTGGCGGATGAGCACGGGGGGGCGATCGCCTACTTCTACCTCGACCCCTATAGTCGTCCCGCCGAAAAGCGCGGCGGTGCCTGGATGGGCTTCTGCATTAATCGAGCACGCACGGTGGAGCAGGGGGTTCCCACAGTGCGACTCCCGGTGGCCTACCTGGTGTGTAACCAGACGCCGCCCGTGGACGGCAAACCCAGCCTGATGTTGTTCAACGAAGTTGAAACGCTGTTCCACGAATTTGGTCACGGCCTCCAGCATATGCTAACCACGGTGGACTACACGGGCGCAGCAGGCATCCGTAACGTCGAGTGGGATGCAGTCGAACTGCCCAGCCAGTTCATGGAAAACTGGTGCTATGATCGCGCCACCCTGTTCAGTCTGGGCAAGCACTACGAGACGGGTGAGCCTCTGCCCGAACCCTATTATCAAAAACTGCTGAACGTCCGCAACTTCATGAGCGGTAGCGCCATGCTGCGTCAGCTCCACTTTGGCTTTGTGGATATCGAACTGCACCACCGCTACCAGCCCGATGGCCCCGATACCCCCGCCGATGTCCGCAGCCGCATCGCCCAAACCACTACTGTTCTACCGCTCCTCCCCGAAGACGCTTTCCTTTGCTCCTTTGGCCACATCTTTGCGGGCGGCTATGCAGCAGGCTACTACAGCTACAAGTGGGCAGAAGTACTCAGCGCCGATGCCTTCGCAGCCTTTGAGGAGGCAGGTCTGGAGAATGAGGAGGCGATCGCCAAAACCGGACGCCGCTTTCGCAATACAGTGCTGGCCCTCGGCGGCAGTAAACACCCGATGGAGGTGTTCAAAGCCTTCCGCGGACGCGAGCCGGAAACCACCCCCCTGCTGCGCCACAGCGGATTAGCTGCATAGTTCTGTATTCACCCATTGTGACTCTGGTACACCTCCTGTGGGGCAGGCATCTTGCCTGCCCGGAGCTGGGCAGGCAAGATGCCCGCCCTACAAAATCCCTCTGCCTGGAGACGGGTTTTGGGAGGCTCCGCCTCCTCAGAGGAGGCAGAGGCTCCGGTTGGCATTTCAAGGCAGAGCCTTGAAACGAGGTGTACCCGCCACGGGCGACAACTATCAAAACGCCAGGGCGGCATGAACATGATTGGCAATTTGCAAAAATAGCGGATCGTTTGCGTGGAACAGGGCAGGATCGACCAGGCTGGCGACCTCCATCAGCGCGTTGAAGTCCTGGGGCATTTGGTCGGTGAAGCCGCTCTCCAGGATGGCGGCATAGGAGGTCGGGATTTTCAGGCGTTGGGCGATCGCCCTCAAGTAAGCCATTTCAGGAAACGTGATCGCCCCATCGGCCATCGCCATCCCGTAGCCCAGACCCAGCAGTAGCAAACGTTGTGAGAGATCAAGGGAGCGAGTGAGCTGCAATAGCGGCTTGGGGTCGAGGCAGGGTTCCCGGTCCAGGGCGGCGAGAATACGGTTGACCGGAAGCCGGACAAAGGGATTGGGTTGAATAAATGCCTCCAGAAACACCTGGAGATGAGCGTCCTCCTGAGGGTGAGTGATACCATCGATGGTCATCACGCCAGACATCAGCAAGACAGCAGCAGACAGAAAGGCAACGGTAGGACTATTCGTATCTTCAGATGGAGGACCGCTGAAATCAGCAGGATATTCAGCGGTTTGAATCGCAGTGGAGGCAAAATTCATGAGTCAAAAATCGTCCGAAAGATAGATGGCCTGAGGTAGGGGGTATGTGTCTAAGTTGACGACTTGTTGCACTTTTGTCAAAGGGAGCCTGACCCCCAAAGTGGGAGCATTTTTTTCAGCCAGCGGGTGTTCGCTTTGCGATCGCACCTGACCTCCAATAACCGAATTCCCCTCTCTGGAAGAGTTTCCAGCCGCTGTTGCAGGTGCCCCCAGGATTCCACCGCTTCGTATTCAACTGCGTAGGCGGCACATAACTTCATCAAATCTACACACTGAGGCGTCGCAAAGAATTCCTCAAAGGGGGGGTCAAACTGGGCGATCGGCAACGACTCAAAAATGCCACCCCCATTGTTGTTGATGACCACAATCGTCAGATGTCCCCGCAGGCGATCGCCCACCAGAAACCCATTCGTATCGTGTAGCAGCGCCAGGTCACCCGTCAGCAAAACGCCGGGTCGATTGCCATGCGCCATTCCCAGCGCTGTCGAAAGAGTACCATCAATGCCATTGGCCCCCCGGTTGAAAAAGGGCTGCACCCGACGGTTTCCCGGTCTCCAGAACCACTCCATGTAGCGGATGGGCATACTATTTGCGATGAACAGCGGCGTTCCCGGCGGCAGGTAGCACGACATCAACCACACCACCTTGCCCTCAATCAGGGACTCCTCTGCTTCCATACTCTGGTTGCGCCGCTTCTGAACCTGCCATTCTGCCTCACACCACTGCTTCAAATAGGGACTGAGCCGGGTTGTTTTCTCTGGCAGTTCCATTGCCAGTTGCTCGACCGACAGGCGCAGATGCGTCGTTCTCAGATGCAGGGGGTCGAGGTTGCGATCGCTCTCCTCCAGCAACCACTGAATCGGCTGGGTGTCACTCAACCATGTTCGCAGCACTTTGCTAGTGGGCGTCTCCCCCACGCGAATCACCATCTGCGGAGCCAGATTTTTCGCCGACTCCGGGTCACGCAAAATCGAGTCGTAGGTCGAAATCAGGTAAGGATTCAGATCGGCGTAGTTGCGCAGGGGAGAAAGCCCTTCAGCCAGCACAGGATAGCCCAGGGTTCTGCTGAGATGGGCGATCGCCTCACAGTAGTCACGGGGATTGCGAGGTTGGGCAGGGCCAGCGAGGAGGATGCCTGTTTCGGGGAAAGTAGAGGGGGGGATGCGTGGATGCGTGGATGGGCGGGT
>JBIKWV010000862.1:0-3057 GCA_044356135.1 Elainellaceae cyanobacterium | reverse complement strand
GCCCGTATAGGGAATGGGTGAATGGGTGGATGGTAGGGGCGCAGCATTCGGCAGAGGCGGTTGAGGGGAGTCCCTGACATCAGGGCCGAATGCTGCGCCCTCAAGGGTGGGTAGCGACGAAGAAACAGGGTTGACAGGGATGTCAGGAGCAATGGTGGAGTTTGGAGCCAAACCTGACCACACGAGAGGTAAAGGGCGAACTTCGGCGAAAAAAGTCGCCTCATCAAGACACAGCAACTCCTGCAGCGTATGGGAACCATCCGGCAAATCCGGTTCACGGATGGGTGCCAGAGGATCGCGGAATGGAAGATTCAGGTGAACGACACCGGGGCTGGGAAACAGGGCGCGGTTCCAGGCGTGAACGACCGTTTGTCGCAGGTAGGCCAGCAGAGAAAGTTCAGGGGAGGGAACCACCACCTCGTGATACCAGTTGGGAAAGCTGCCGTACAGTTTCTGCTGGTCTACAGTCTGTCCGGCATTGCAGTCTCGCAATTCAGGAGGGCGATCAGCCGTCAGAATCAGCAGTGGTACCCTACTCTCCGTCGCTTCAATCACCGCCGGAAAAAAATTCGCCCCGGCAGTCCCCGACGTACACACCAGCACCACCGGACGCCCCTGCTGTCGCGCCAACCCCAGTGCAAAAAAAGAGGCCGATCGCTCATCCAACACAGGTATCGCCTCGATGTGTTCATTCTGAGCGAAGGCAACCGCCAGCGGGGTCGATCGAGACCCTGGACAGATAATTGCCGTGGTTAATCCTAACCGCTGCAACGTTCCCACTAAAATCGATGCCCAGAGCGTATTCGTATTCCGAAAATCGAAAGCCATTCATGTATCCTTATAAACCCCGTCCCCATCAGGGGCGTTTTAGACCCAGATGTTCTTCTACCCCCACTACTACCCACCATAAAACTTTTCACACCTTCCAAATTTTTCCTCCCACCCAACCGGAAGGGCGCAGCATTCGGCCTGAACATTGAACGCTCCCCCTGACCACGCCGAATGCCACGCCCCTACCTATCCATGCCCCACATGGTCGAACGACCGCGCGGCTTCGCCGTTGCCACAAGGGCCGCCCCCACCCATCCCCGCATCCACGGTTCGGCTATCGCGGTTCGGCTGATCTCACCGTCGAAGCCTCACCGCAACGCCCTTCCACCCGTACGGGTTTAGCATTCGGGTCTTACAGGCTATGACTTCCCCATGACTGATCTACCCGAATGCTAAACCCCTACCCATCCACCCATCCACCCATCCACTCTCCCCAACGATAAATCGTCCCAATATATGGGTATCGTGTGTTGCAGTAGACATTGTGCAGTGACAGATGGCCGCAATAGTTTGAGTATTTCGTAATGCTTGCGTCAGAAGAATTGAATGCAGTGTTGGGAGGAGTAGAATGCAACCGTTGATTGTGGCTCATCGCGGGGCATCGGCCTACGTCAAGGAAAACACCCTGGATGCGTTTGAGAAGGCGATCGCCCTCGGTTCTGACATGATTGAGTTTGATGTGCGGCGCACACGGGATAAGGTGCTGGTGATTTACCACGACCCGGAGGTGGGTAACCGTGCAATCCGTAAGCTCACCTATGAAGAGTTGATGGCCATCGACCCCGATATTCCCCGCTTTGAAGAGGCGCTGGAGGTTTGTCGGGGCCGCATTCGATTGGATGTGGAACTGAAGGGCATTGGCTATGAAAAGGAGGTCGTGCGGCAATTGCTGGCGGGCTATTCTCCTGAAAACTTTGTTGTCACTTCGTTCTATCCACTCTGCATCGAGCGAGTCAAAAAACGCTGTCCTGACATCAAGACGGGTTTCCTGTTTGGGGATGTCACAGTCAATGTTTGCAAATCTCTCCGGTGTAGCGCCAGCAGCGTCTTCCGCAGAATTCGCAAGATGAAAGCCGACTTCATTGCCCCCGACTGGCAACTGCTGGACATCAAACTTCTGTCGAAAGCAACCACCGGAGAACTGCCGATCTGGGTGTGGACAGTGAATGAGGCTCCGGCGATCGCCCAACTCCTGACCGATCAACGCATCCAGGGGATTATCACCGACAAACCAGATCTGGGCATGGAGCTACGCCAGAGTTCTAACAAATAGGAAATGGGGCGGCGCATTGCGCCGCCCCATTTCCTATTTGTTAGGCTGCTTAAGCGGTGCGAATCACACCGTTTTCGGGGTTTACCAGCCGCAGCAGCTTCTGTTTGATCTGGGCATCAAACACCTCCCACTTGATGCGGGTGTACTCGCTGTTCTCGTTGAAGCCTGAGAGGAAGCCCATCGGAATTTCAAAGCCACCCGCCATCGATCGCCCGCCGCCAAAGAAGCGCCCCTGGCTGTCCTGGCCAAAGGCTTCCTTGATGAATTCGTCGGGGTCGAGGGTCAGTTTATTGGTCCGTAGGGAGCCAATCACGATCTCCAGGTCTTCGTCTTCGTCGTGGACAATACCAAACACCACAGCGGTGTGGACATTCTCCTCGGTCACCAGGAAGTCAGCCGCCTGGGGGATGGCGTCTCGGTCGTCGTAGCGCAGGTAACCGACCCCGGCAATCGAGAAATTGTTTTGCAGGATGCGGTTGCGCAGCGATCGCTCTATTACATCCATCACTCGCTTCGAGCGGGAGGATTGCAGGACGGCGTTGAGCAACTGGCTGTCATAGAAACGGCTCAGGTAGGCTGCCGCCAGAAAATCTTCCTCCTGCGCCTGCATCAACCGATTGGTGTCGCAGCGGAGGCCGTGCATCAGCGCAGTGGCACACTTAACGTGCTCACCGTTGCTGCTGTCCAACCGGAGAAGTCCCGCCTGGAGGTACTGGGTCAGAATGGTGGCGGTGGCACGAGTTTGGGAGCGGATGTCGTCAAATTCCGACTTCAGTTCACCCTGGAGGGTGTGGTGGTCGATGACCGCAACTACCGGAATACTGAACTGGCGCACCAGTTCCAGCAACTGAGTCGTGGTGCCCTGGTTGTCGATAAAAACGCAGCCCTTATAGAGAGAAAAATCTTTTTCCCGCGCCATCTGAATCGTCCAGCGCTGTACGGGTAGACCCATC
>JBIKWV010000194.1:0-7288 GCA_044356135.1 Elainellaceae cyanobacterium | reverse complement strand
GACACCGCGCGGGCCCGCGCGCCCCCCCCCCCCCCCCCCGCCACTCGCAAAACTGAGTTTGGAAATTTGCAAAAGTGGGATGCTCCCTATCAAAATTCCCCCGCGATACTTAAGAACTTGTTAAAAGGAGTCAGCAAATCATTTTCTGGAAGTAAGGTAAAAGACAAGATACCTCCTAACTGCGTCTCCAGCCTCACCTGCCTCCCTCTTGGCGTTTAAGGTGAGGCTGATCTTTGTTTAAACGAAGCGCGTTGACTGAGCCTGTTGAAAATGCTAGTTTTAAGTTGATTCCTAAAACTCTTGTCAGCCTAATTCAGGTTCGCACCTTCCCATTTATGGGAAATCCTGGAGCGGAGAACCCAACCCTTGGGGCGAATTTTGAAGCCTGACCGAAAGGTGTTTGTCTGTTACAGCCTTCGTTAAAGCTTCCAAAGGGGCACCTCTCAGCCCTAGCCCGTCAGCTAACTCCGTCGGCACTGGGAGGAGACTGAAGACTAAATGCTGGCTCCACTATTCCCTGGGCCACCTTCAAGATTTCAGTATCCTCGGTATAAGCACGCCTCCGTGTCAGTCGATTGATTCGGAGTGTTCTTCATGAATCGTTACAAATTGAGGATCCTGATGGACGCATCTTTATTACTCCCTTATCTTTTGTAGCTTTCAAGATTTCTCAAGTGAGAGACGTGCTGCTGCATCGGTCTATTTGTTATCTACGTCACACTTTGGACAGAAGCAGGACAGAAACGCTTGCAGAATAATGGATTCGGATTTACCCAGTTTCTGAGAAAACCAGTTCCGAAAAGTTGAGATTCATCAAGAAGATCAAACTTCTGTTTCCTGATGCTTCGACCAAACGATTTTGTGTCTGGACTTACTCTTTTTCAGCACCATAAAGCGCATAGTATGAACTGCGCTTGAGAAGCAAAGTTAAGCCTTTTTAATGACCATTGATTGTGCTTATCCCCTGAATAACTCAAATCAATCCGTCACAGACAATAAACTGCACCCCACATTCGTTTGCTACCCGCTCGTTGGAGAGATAATGCCGTGAAGATTAAAGCCATGCTGGCGCGATTACAGGCTGCGCTGGGTCAACCTCACCTGATAGAGCAAATGGTGCTCTCAACCGGGGCGAACTCCCTCGATACTGCCGAGACTCACTCCGATGGCAAAATCAATCTGGTCATTGGCTACAATGGCTCCCCCAATAGCCAGGTTGCGCTCGACCTTACTTTATGGATTGCCCACCAGACCCGACTGGCGACCCAGAAGCAGGTGATGGTACATGTTGTCTATGTAGTCGATCAGACGGCGATCGCCACTCGCAGTTCCAGGCGTTCCCAGGGGCGATCGCATCGCAGCACTGCCACCCAGATGGTTCAAGCCTCTGCGTTGCTCACTCATCCTGCTGTCCATACTCAGGCGATGGAAACGTACCCCCTGGAGTCCTTAGAAACTATTGAAGCCTGTTTCGCTGAGTGTACCCCCAGCACTGCTGTTAAATCGACAAACCCGATCGAGCAGGCCGACTGCATTCTCTGGCAGGCTCGCTGTCTGGCGGAAGAGTGGCGCGGTTCACTGGAAGCCCATCTCCGGTTTGGTAGTCTGGCGGCGGAACTGAGGGGCGTTGTCCAGGAAGAAAAAGCAGACTTGCTGTTGCTGGGCTGTAGCACCGCCAAACATTCCCTGGTGAGACAGCTCTCCTCCAAATTTCCCTGTCCCATTTTGGGAATCCCCTCCCAGTTAGAAGACGCTTAGGGTCAGGTGCCTGTTTAATTGCAAGGCGCTGTAATGCCGCGAAACGCTCTCTTAGAGAGCGTTTCGCGGCAAATTTATTTTTAGCGCCGATTCTTCCTGAAAAGTTGACGCAGTCAGCTTTTCAGGAAGAATCGGCGCAATTTAGTCAAAAGTCCAGTTACGATGAGATACCGATTCGTTTCCCCCTGAGGCTTAACCCCGATCGCAATGAAAATTGTCTTCTTTGGGACCCCCCACTTTGCCGTTCCCAGCCTGGAAAAACTGCTGGCACAACCTGACATCGACGTCCTCGCGGTCGTCACTCAACCCGACAAGCGGCGGGGGCGGGGTAACGAACTCAGTCCTTCTCCGGTGAAGGCGATCGCTCTCCAACACAACCTTCCGGTGTGGCAACCCCGCAGCGTCAAGAAGAACATCGAAACGCTGGAGCATCTGCGTCAGGCTCAGGCGGATGCCTTTGTGGTGGTCGCCTATGGCCAGATCCTGTCCCAGGAAATCCTCGACATGCCGCGTCTGGGCTGCGTTAATGGCCACGGCTCCCTGTTGCCAAAGTACCGTGGCGCAGCGCCCATCCAGTGGTGTCTGTACAACGGAGAAACGGAAACGGGTATCACCACCATGCTGATGGACGCCGGAATGGACACCGGAGCCATGCTGTTGACCTCCCACACCCCCATCGGTCTACTGGATAACGCTCTGGATCTGGCAAAAACGCTTTCCCAGCAGGCTGCTGACCTGCTGGTCGAAACGCTGGCAGGGCTTGATTATGGCACCCTCCGGCCAATCCCCCAGAACAATCAACAGGCCACCTACGCCCCTCTGATTCAGAAGGACGACTACGGGCTGGACTGGAATCGGGAGGCGATCGCGCTGCACAATCAAGTGCGCGGCTTCTACCCCAACTGCACCACCCAATTTCGCGGCAATTCTCTGAAAGTTATTGCGACCGTCCCCCTTGGCTCCGTGAACTCGACTCAGTTACCTGCGGATCTCCAGGAGAGCCAGTCGGAATGGTCAGCGTTACTCACCCCTGGAGCCACACCTGGGAGTATCGTTGGCACCCTAAAAAATCAGGGGGTGCTGGTGCAAACGGGGAATGGTCTGCTGCTGCTGCGGGAAGTCCAGCTTGCCGGAAAGCGGGCCCAATCGGGGTGGGATTTTGCCAACGGTGCCCGGATTACGGCTGGCGAAACAATGGTTTAGTGCTGAAAGCGTCGAAGGTGTCTGTTGCATTGCGACAGACACCTTCGACGCTTTCAACCCAATTTCATCGTGCATTCCAGAATCAGCTTCTGGTTAATCAATGCGTAAGGCTGAATCTCCAACGCCTGCCTGAAGGACTGAATCGCTGCCCGATAGTCTCCCATTGCCGCCTGACAGAGGCCCAGCCCGTGCAGTGCGCCGAAGTGGATGGGATTGAGGGCGATCGCCTGTTGACAGTCAGCCAGGGATTGGGCGTAGTTCTGCTGCAAGTAGTGAAGCACAGCTCTGCGGTTCCAGGCTTCGGCAAAGTCGGGCTGAGCTTCGATGATTTCGGTTAGGAGTCGTTCTGCCTGGGGGTATTCTCCGGCTTCCATTAGCCCCTGGCAGCGCTCCAGTAATTCCAGGCCATAGGCTCCCTTCTGGGTGAACCACAGTCTCCAGAGGGATGCTGTAGCGCGATCGCGCACCGCTGCATCGTCACTCTTGAGGTCGTTGAGAAGGCCATTAATCAGAGTGTCATCCATGCAGTAAGCGATTTAACCCCAGGTTGTCTTTCGCTGCTCAAAATGCCGACAGGCTTCACAGGGGCCGTCTGGATTGACGGCGCATCGTACCAGCTCTGAATGAGCATTATAGACACAGGTCGCATCCCCCACCACCCACCGCCCATTCACAAGGCTTTTTTCATCGGGACGCTGCGCCGTCTGGACGTAGAGGGCAATTTTGTAAAGGCGGTACTTCCCTAGCTTGTATTGGTAACAGTGGTGTCGTTCCAACACAGCGTAAGTGGCACCCTCCAGATCCAGATAAGCTCCCGGTTGTGGGTTCCAATCCAGCACAAGCTTGCCAATGGTTTGACGCGGATCGCTCAGGATAACCTCTGTGGGTAGCGACTCTTGCTCCATAGCAGGTGTATTGCGGTTTACATTACAAGGATGTTAGCGCACTTGACGGTCATCCGTCGCCCCTGCTTCTCAGCCCTGTGGGTAACCCCAACCTAGAAATTCTCAGGCGAGATGCGCAGGTCGGCCAACCGGGCAGCAGTGCGGGGGTCTACCGTGCGGGTTGAGTCGGGAGACCAGGGGGAAGTTGCCTGCTGGGTGGAATAGTGGGGAATCGGAGTTCTGACTGGCTCCGGCTCCGGCATGTTGGTGATCTGGATAAAGTTCGGTGTGAACAGGAAGATGTGGGAACCCAGGCGCTCCTGATGCCCATCCACGGCAAAGGCTCCACCCGCCACGTAGTCTGCCGCCCGCTGAGCCTGGTCAGGATCCATCAGACCCAGATTGAGCACGACGGACTTGCGATCGCGCAGTGCCCTCACCGCCTGGGGGACTTCTTCAAACGATCGCGGTTCCATTAACACAACTTCTGCTGGTGCATTGGCCATACCCGGCATCCCAACGACATTACTTCTAACTGTACGCTGACGCGAATAATCCTGTCTCTGCTCATAAGCATACTCTGGCTGCTCCTCGTAGCCCTCCTCCTCATACCCCTCCTCCTCATATTCTTCATGCATACCCAGGACATCTTGTAGACGTTGGAGAAGACCCATAGCTGCTCACCCAGGACTAGTTCATTTGTTCTAATTATAATGCCGCAACTTTAACCTGGTGTAAAGCTCGTTCTAGGAGCCTATCCGAAAACCCAAATTCTGGAGGGCGTGACGCTGTCGCGTCACGCCCTCCAGAATTTGGGTTTTCGGATAGGTACTAAAAGTTCTGGACTTTTGACTAAATTGCGCTGATTTTCCCTGAAATGCTGACGCAGTCAGCGTTTCAGGGAAAATCAGCGCTAAAGCTAAATATGCAGCGAAACGCCCTCTCAGAGGGCATTTCGCTGCATTGTAGAAAAAATAGTCAAAAGTCCAGTAAAACTCGCAGCGCAAGTATCGCAGTACTGAATTACAGGGCCTTGTGCTGAGATACAGCAGTTCTTACTCAGGTGAGATACAGGGGTGTGGAGGCGTTGCCCCCACGCAGGGGCACACCCCCTGACCCCCTCAAGGGGGACATGCCCCTGCACCTTCTACCTCACCCGCACGAGAAGTGTAATAGAACCAGATTTTTTGTTGAGAGCGTTGCTCCGTGCGGCTCTCAACAAAAAATCTGTACTTACAGTGCTTGAAAAGCGCTGTAGGATGACATTGGTAGTCCTGGTGACGAAATATGCCCTCTTTCCGGTTTGACCCCTACCTCTGGATTCACCTGGCGGGTGTGGCTGCGCTGCCTATCTTCCTGGAACTTTGCGTACTCGGCCTGGGAATGGGGGACCCGTTTTTGCCAACTGGGCTGGAGTGGTTGCTGGTCGGTGTCACTGGTATTGCTCCCAGTCTCTGGATGCAGTGGAAAAAGCCGTTCTGCATTTTTAGTCTGGTAGCACTGACGCTCAAACCCGATCAACTCTCCGAAACCCAGCGGCGAATTTTACGCCTGTTCAAAGCCGAGAGTGGCCGAGTGGTGGCGATCGCAGCAGCAGTCATAATGGCTCTTGTGCTCTGGCAAATCTACCGGGTTGCCCCCCTGGTCGCAGTCTCCGGATTGCCCCAGTCTCGTTTATTGGGATTATTGATCGCATCGGGTTCCTTTCTATTTGCCAATCTGTTTCTACAGGTGCCCGCCAGCGTCTTGCGGGTGCTGCTCACAAGTGAAACCCAGTTTGCCGATGCGTTGCCCTATGAGTTAGGAGCGATCGCCAGAGACTTTACCCTCATCGGCATTCGAGTTCGCAGTATTGTGCCGCCCCTCATCTACGAGGAAAAAGCTGCGGTTCGCCCCAGGCGTGCGGTGCAAAAGATCAGTCCAGACCTCAGCACCGAAACCGAGTCACCGAGCGAGAAGGACACAGCTTTTGTTGCCGATTCATCGGTGGCACCAGACGTTGCCCTCGACGCCTCGCCCTGGGATGACGCATGGCAGGAGGAGTCTCCCGGTCTCACCGATCCCTTGACCCAGTCCCCGCAAGTCCGTGAGCCATCCTCCAGGGAAATATCTGAGGAAATCTTAGAAGCCCCTTTCCTCGAAACCATCGTTTCGCCTGAGCCAGACGACGATTCCCAGGAGAATGTTGAGACTCACGCTGCGGATATGTCTGCACAACCAGAATTTGCAAGCGTGTTCAGTGAATCCGACACTGGCCTTTCGACCGAAAGTGATGAGATAAATGGGGAGCATCAGAACGTAACAGGCAGTGAAGAAGGGTGAAACCTTGTAGAGAAGCACAAATCAGAGTTAGATTTTCCCTGTCTATGGCCTAAATTGGGGCATACCGGGTAATCGTCTCCTGAGAGTAATCGTGTCGCACGCTACATTACAAAATTTTGTGTGCGCTATTGTAGAGAAAAGTAAAGCTCGATTCCTGACTTGTTTTCGTTGTACCTTTTTGAGGTTCTATGGCTTTTTCATCTACTCCTCAGCACCAGATCCCCGACGATAAAGCGATTTGGGATAGCTTAAAGGCAGCAATTTCTGCCAGTTCTGGATTTCAGCGGTGGCAATTGGAACGGACAACCGAGTCAACCCTCAATCTGGAACAACAGGTTCGGCGCTACCTGCGCGAAACCCTGGAAACTCTCGCCTACTAAGAATTTTTCAATTCAGCAGAAAAGAAGGGGCCATAGCCCCTTCTTTTCTGCTGAATTGAATCTTCGTTACTGGCCTCCCGCCAGTCATTCCCACTGGAGGCTCTGCCTCCTCAACCAGACGATCACAACCCCGGAATTCGCCGGATCTGCTCCAATAACCCACCCAGACGGCTCACCTGGCGCTGAAGGGAAACAATCTGATGAGCAGCTTCTCCTAACCGCTCAGTGTCTACATAAACCTCAGAGGTGGGGTAGTTGCGAATCACTTCGATGACGCTAAGGCGGTTGTCGTTATTGGCAGACAACACCAGCGCTGAGCGAATTGCCTGACGGTCTGCACGGCGCGATGGGGTATACACAATCTCGCTGACCCGGTCGAGGGCAATATCTCCCAGGGGATTATTCAGCAACTGGTCAAGCAGGACGCCGTTGACTGAAGCTTCTCGATTCAGGAGTTCCCGAACTTCGTTGGGATCCTGTTTGGCCTGCCGCAGGTAAATCGCTAATGTCGGTGAAACCTGACCCGTTTCGGCCAGTGCGGTCAATTCTTCTACTGAAACGGCGCTTTGCAAGACTCGATATTTCAGGACAACCTGATTGGCGGCGATCGCCTCGCTTCCCCAGAACAGCATCCCTGCTCCGGCCAGCACACTCATTACACGCAGTCCACTTTTCCCAATCAAACTCAACATACGCTCTCGTTACAACAGCAGGGGATATGTCCTGCTCCAGGATAACAAT
>JBIKWV010000193.1:0-7293 GCA_044356135.1 Elainellaceae cyanobacterium | reverse complement strand
TCAACCATCCAGCGAGAATGATGAGAATGACTGGGACAGGCAAATGGCCAGTGATTTAGGAGCAGTTAAGTTAAATCGCTTTATTGCAAAAGCAGAAGTAGATATTGGAACTGATAAAGTGGGAGAACTGATAGTAAATCTACTTACTAACCCAATCCATCTTGAACGCTTTTCGCCATTAACGCGGGATGAAAATTATGACAGGTAATTCAAACACAACAGAGTTTTATGATGATTGATGCAATCCGACAACAGGTAACGGTTCAACCCGTTGGTGTGATTGACTTACAGTCTCCTGATCTACCAGTGGGTGCAAGGGTTGAGGTTATTGTATTGGTTGATCCGCCTTCCAAAGACAAGCGTAGTTTGCGTGAAATATAGCGCTTCGCGCTTGGATAAGGTACAGATTTTTGTGAGAGAGCCGCGCCGGGCGCGGCGCACTCACAAAAATCTGTACTTCACTAGAGCGAGAAACGCAATAATTGGAACTGCCAAACAGAGCTTTGCGAATGTTAGAGAAGTTGACAAGTTTATTCGGCAGGAACGAGACAATTGGGAATCCTAGATGCACTGCAAGGTAATAAGATTTACCTCGACACCAATATCTTCATCTATGCTATCGAAGGCTATCCGGATTATCTATTACCTCGGCAACATTTTAGAATACAAAAGTTGAATAGAGTACTGTGTATGGGCGCGCTTAGCGCGCCCATACACAGTACTCTATTCAACTGCCAAAGTAATAACTACATTAGAAACTCTTTTCGATGCCGTAGACGCGGGTGATTTGGCTGTTTTTACTAGCCAACTAACTCTTGCTGAAGTTTTAGTAAAACCTGTGCAGGAGAATGATCTGGACAAACAGAAAATCTACAGTGATACGATTCAAGATTCAGAAGGTTTAACAGTTGTAAATGTAAGTCGAGAGGGGCGATCGCCCGCTTCATTCAATCTCTAAGCGATTTCAGCAATTGCTTGGGGCGCATGGCTCTCACTGCCTCGTAGAGTTCGGGATGATGCATCAACATGTAATGTTCGTATTCAAACCAGTGTTTCTCGCCCTTTTCGTAATTGCAGGGGCGACAGATCACCCACAGATTCTTAAACTCCAGGGATAGCCAGGGGTATTGCGATCGCGGCAATTTATGGTCAATCGTTCTGCCGCCCTTTTCGGAAAAGCGATCGCCACAGATAGGGCAATGATAATCAGAATGGTTAGTAGCCCAGTCTTTGCTTTCCTGGGTAGTTCCGCATTCAGAATCGCCATTGACATAGCGCCAGTGGTCAAACTTGCGATAATCCTCAAAATCCTGGCGAGTTAGACGGTTGTAGCGTCGGTTTCCATACTGATTGGCCAACGCAAACAATTCCTTCAGGCTTTGGCCTTCAAAGTTCAGGTCAGCATCAGTCATCGTTTTACCTTACCCGAACGTTGACGAGCAGAGGGACGAGTTTTTTTACCAAAATCAATGATTTCGACGACCGTATCGGGGAAATGCTGATCGATCGCGCCTTCAATTTCGCTGACGGCTGCTGCATACTGCTGGTTAAACGCCTCAACCTCCTCTGGCGTCTGGTACTGCTGGCCGATGCGATCGGCTTCCAGAAATAGCTCCTCCAGCGAAACCTCCTCCAGCCGATATTGCTCCAGAAGCTCCGCAATCTTTTGATAGAGCCGGATCACGTTGTCCCAGCCGACATTGCGATAACCGTTTGTCTTCAGCCATTGCTGGTCTTCCTTCCTCAACAAGGCCCGATGGTTTGAGTTTGCACGCTGAACTTCGGGATAATTCATCCCCTGAAAACTTCGTTTCTGGCCTTTTTGCTTTACCATTCGCTTACTGCTCAACCTTGAAAGCTCTTAAACCATTTCAGCAGCGCCTTCCGAATCTCACTATCCTCCAGTTTCATCAGGCTGCCCATATCCAGCGCAATCTTCAGCTTAATCTGGTCAATCAAATTCTTGAGCGCTTTATTATCCCTCTTGAGCTTTTCATTGGCTCCGGCCAGTTCGTCTTTTTCAGTGGCCAGCACCTGAACCTTTGAGTAGAGCTGGCTATTCTCCTCCGCCTTCCCCTCTAACTCCTTCGATCTTTTAGTCACCATCCCCTTCTGAGCCGCCTGGAGCCGTTGCCGTTTGTCCAGTTCCGCCCCTGCAAACCGGGAAATCGCCCTGCGAACGGTCAACTCGTCCGGGTTTTGCTTGAAATCCACTGATTCCAGCGCCCGGATGGCATCTGCCTGCTTCCAACCCTCACCCACCAGCAGCTTAATGGCCTCTGTTCGGTTCACGGCGACTCTCAACTGCGAAAGTTCTATCTGCCAATCCTAACCAGGGCAAAATTCCAGCGTCAATCAAGGAGCGATCGCCATCACACAAGCTTTAAGCAACAGGACTTCGATAACAGATCCACCACAGGGGCGCAAAGTCCGCCAAGATCGAACTCTGCGCCCTCCGCATCTCTGCGGTGAACTTCAATCAATATCTCCTGGAGGCTCCACCCCTCTGCTCTGCAACAAAACACTGCCAAATTTGCTTCAAGATGCTATCAAAGGAAAAGGCGTGCATCTGAGCATTCAAAATTCTTGATAACGTCATCAACCTGCTCTTCATCAGATTCATCCACCATGCTGCACTCTCATCCCCAAAAATTGACCGATCGCATTGGTAAAACACTGGCGGCGCTTTCCCTTTTGCTGGCTACTCCAATGTTGTCAGCTCCGGCGATCGCCCAGCCCTACGAAGGCCGCTTTCGCGGCAACTCAGCCTCCTGGCGACCGGACTACGTGGGGACGCTGCAACTCCAGCAGACGGGTGCTTACAGCTATACGGCTACCGCCGATGTAGAACTGCGACGACTCCCAAGTACCTTTGCAGATGCGACGGCCTTTACGTACGAAATGCGGGGCGAAATTACCCTCACCTCCCCTGTCACCATCAATACGGGCGACAAAGTGTTCAACTGTACCGCCGCTGGCCCTGCACCCGTGCGAATTTCGGGGAGCCGCATGGCGATCTATACGGGTGATGAAGAGTACCCCCGCAACACCTACGAACTTCGGGTTTATCAGACGGTGCTGCTGCCCAACTGTGTGAGCCAGACTGGAGAACGGATCAATAACCCCAATCTGTTCGTGGAGGTCAACTTCGATTCGTCGGCTATGGTGCTGGCAGCGAGACCTCCCAGCAATGAAACCATCCCCGAAGTTACGCTCACCCCTGAAGAACAGGCCCGAGCGGAGCAACAGCGGCAGAGTGCCGAGGCGATGTATAACAACCCCGCTTTTCAGCGGGTCATGCAGCAAATGCAGGAACGGGCACAATCGGGGCGGCCCATCACTCAGGCCGAGGCGCTGGCCTTTGCCGAGCAGTTACGGCGGAGCGGGGCGCTTCCCAGTGGCGATCAGCAGCCTGTGTTCAGTCCAGAGCGACAGGCAGAATTTGACCGACAGAGTGCCCGTCTCCGCAGCGATTACTCCCACCTGAGACGGTTCACCAACATCAACCAGCTCCAGGATCAGATGAGCGTCACCCATGCTGGACAGACCCGCACCTTCTCGTGGAACTTGAGAAGGGTTAATACACCCAATTAATACTGGACTTTCCCCCCCATAATGCCGCGAAACGCTCTCTAAGAGAGCATTTTGCGGCGAACTTAATTTTAGCGCCGATTTTTTCTGAAACGCTTGCAGAGCCAGCGTTTCAGAAAAATCGGCGCGGTTCAGTCAAAAGTCTATGTACAGTGACAGATTAATTGTCATCGAGACAAATTAGTGTCGTCGAGCTAAAACTTACGCACACCAATGATTTCAGCGATCGAATCTGCTCAACTTCGCAAGAAAGCCGCCTCTCTTATTGTGACAGATTAGATGTCACTTTCCAAAAGTGTGACAAATTAGATGTCGCTTCTGCTAAGAGGTAGCAATTATCAAAGTGACAGATTCGGTGTCGTTTTCGGTCGCGATCACTGTTTTTAGGGTCTTTACCTAGCTACACTCTACCGAGCCTTTCTCAGGCAAGCTTGTTCCGTTCACCTCTCTCTAAGGAGATTTTAAGAATGGACCCGCTTCCACTTCTAAAGAGCGGATTGCCTCGGAGAATGAAATACTGCAACAGGCAGAAAGGAGAGCTGCTATAAGAAAAATTTATAGTTAGTTTACCTATATATTCTTAATCTATATAAATAGGCTATATTTTTCTGGTTGCTGCTTAAGCTACCTTCCCTAGTCCGTTGAATGCACCAGTTCTACGGAGATTAGAGGAAAATAATGTGGAAGTTTGTCGCCCGTCCGAAGAAAATTTGCCAGAATCAAACTAATTGTTCTCAAAGCTGTCTCAACATGAGCGCATCCAAGAAACCAAAGAGTTTTCAGGAGATTCACAGGCAACGGCAGAAGTCAAGTTTCATTGGAAGGGAGCAGCAGGTCGCCCTCTTCCATCAGAACCTTGAGTTTGGAGACGAGGATGAGCGTTACCGTTTTGTGTTCAACGTTTGGGGACAGGGAGGAGTCGGTAAGACAACGCTCCTAGGGCAATTTCGATCAATTTCCGAAAGACTGGATGCGCTGACTGCCTATGTGGATGAAGGAGAACGAGATGTCCCTGGTGTAATGGGACGATTGGCGGAAGATTTTGAGAAGCAAGGGTGCAAGCTAACTCAATTTAGTGAACGGTACCGAGTTTATCGACAGAAGCGAGAAGAGCTGGAAGCCGATCCCGATGCACCCCAGGGCTTCTCGGCATTTTTGGGGCGTACCATCGCAAAATCTGCGGTGAAATTGGGTAAACAGATACCTGTTGCCGGAGTTGCTCTGGAGTTTGTGGATGAAGAGACTGTTACCAATCAGGGAGGAGAATGGGCCGCTTTTTTGGCAAAAAAGCTGACCAACAAAGATGAAGTGCATCTCCTGAGAGAGCCTTTGGAGGTATTGACTCCTCTGTTTTTAAAGGACTGGTGCAAAATCGCAGAGGAAAAAGCTGTGACGTTTCTGTTTGACACCTATGAACGCACAGGAGAGTTTCTAGATGAATGGTTGCGGGATGTGTTGAAAGGTACTTATGGCACTGTTCCCTCAAATTGCTTGTGGGTGATTGCTGGGCGAGAGGAATTAGACCGCAATCGGTGGGCGGGTTACGAGGATGTGATGGTCAGACTACCGCTGGAACCATTTTCGGAAGAGGAAGCCCGCCAGTATTTGACTCGCAAGCAAGTGGTGGATGAAAACACAATCACGGTAATTCTGAATCTCTCTGGACGATTGCCTCTGCTGATCGCAACTTTGGCAGAGACGAGTCCCAACAACCCCAAGGAGGTAGGTGATCCATCTGGAACAGCAGTGGAACGATTTTTGAAATGGGAAACAGATCCCAAACGGCGACAAATTGCCCTAGATGCAGCGCTTCCACGCTGTTTGAATCGGGATCTCATTGCTCAACTACGCCCCCATGATGCAACGGACGACTTGTTTGAGTGGCTCAAGCAAAAGCCTTTTGTGCGAGAACGCACCGATGGTTGGGCATACCATGATGTGGTGCGAACCCAGATGCTCCGCTACAAGCGGTTAGAAAGTCCCCAAGGATGGGCAGATTTGCATAGCAAACTGGCAGAGTCCTACGACAATCTGCGAAACAATCTGCAACTTGAGTCAGAGAAGGCCCAGCGGGATGCAACCTGGCAGAATCACACGTTAAATGTGCTGTATCACCGCCTGTGCCAATCGCCTCAAAAGCATCTATCTATTGCCCTAAATGAATTTCTGGCAGCCCTTAAGAATCAGCGCAAATTTGCTGAGCAGTGGGCAGAGGTGATGGTGCAGGCAGGCAAGGATGCGAATAGGTTGGAAATTCAGCGATGGGGTGAGCAACTAGTTGAGGGATTAAAAGCTTACAACGAGGATCGCTATGAAGTCACTTTAGCCATGTTTAGCTCACTGGTCGAGCATCTGGAAATTGATCCGAAATGGCAAATGATCTCCCGGGCTTGGCGAGGTAAAACCTACAAATTAATGAAACGCTACGAGGAGGCTTTGCAAGATTTCAATCAAGCTATCGAACTCGACCCGAAATACGATTGGGCAATCGCCAATCGTGGAGAGACCTATCGAGCAATGAAACGCTACGAGGAGGCTTTGCAGGATTTCAATCAGGCAATCGAACTCAACCCGAAATACGATTGGGCAATCGCCAGTCGCGGCCAAACCTATGGAGCAATGAAACGCTACGAGGAGGCTTTGCAGGATTTCAATCAGGCAATCGAACTTGACCCGAAATACAATTGGGCAATCGCCAGTCGCGGTCAAACTTATCGAGCAATGAAACGCTACGAGGAGGCTTTGCAGGATTTCAATCAGGCAATCGAACTCAACCCGAAATACGACTGGGCGATAGCCAATCGTGGACAGACCTATCGTAAAATGAAACGCTACGAGGAGGCTTTGCAAGATTTCAATCAGGCAATCGAACTGGATTCAAAATATATTTGGGCCATCACCAGTCGTGGACAAACCTATCTTGAAATGAAACGCTACGAGGAGGCTTTGCAAGACTTTAACCGAGCCACTGAACTTGATCCAGGAAGTATTAGTGCGATTTTGTGTCGTGCGTTGACTTTCAGAGCAATGGAGCATTATGAGAACGCACTTGAAGATTTTAATCTGGCTCTTACATTGGAACCTGAAAATGTAGAGATTCTCATACTAAGAAGACCGCTATTAGTTCGTTTAAAGGCCTTTGAAGAATTAACTACCACATGCTCTCTGTTAGCCAATCATTCTTCTGAAGTTCTTGAGGTTATTCGTCAAGAACTTCAGATAGAACCTGAGAAACTGTGGCAAGAATTGCAACAAGCAGCTTCGATCATGCAACTAGGAAGCAACGGGGCTCAATTATTATTTGACAAAAATTTAGAATTATTAAAACGGAGCCCGGAAACAATTACTTCTACTCTGCAAGCAGATGCTTTACTATACGAAGCTTTAATGTATATACGAGATAAACAGTTTGAAAAAGCACTGATAGCAATTAATCGTGCGATTGTACTTAATTCATCATCTAATTTATTTCAAATTAAAGGAAAAATTCTTCAATTAACAGAAAACCATGAGGAGGCATTGGAGGCTTTTAATAAAGCAAATGAACTTGATCCAGGTAATGTTAGTGTATTTTTGAGTCGTGGCTCAACTTATCAATCAATGGAACGTTATGAGGAATCTCTACAAGATTTTAACCATGTTCTAGAGTTAGACCCTGAAAATGAGAAGGCGCTCCTTTTAAGAATGCCGCTACTAATTCGT
>JBIKWV010000192.1:0-7303 GCA_044356135.1 Elainellaceae cyanobacterium | reverse complement strand
CCCTGACATTGCAGGTGCGACTACTGGTTCTGGAGGAATGGGGGCAACCAATTGACAGTGCATCAGCACAACAGAGGCATTATCGTGGCCGTTTTTCTTATCGGCGAGGTGAATCCAATACTCCGCCGCCTGCTCCAGCGACATCTTCCCGGTCAGCACCTGACGGGTGGGTTCTGCCCAGAACTGCTCAACCCGACGGTGGTCGGTGAGGCCGTCCGAACACAACATCAAGATGCCTTCTTCCTCCAGAATGAAGCGCTGGATGGTGGGATGGAGCATATCACCGGGGCGGGTGCCGAGGGCCTGGATAATTGCCCCGGCATCCGGGCGTTTCATCGCAGTGCGGTAGGTGCTGCGTCCGGCTCGCACTTCTCGCTTCACGACATCGTCGTCCACCGTCAGCAGGTAACAGTGGTTGGCAGTCAACCAGTAGGCGCGGCTGTCACCCAGGTTCAGCACATAGAGTTCGTGGGCGTTCCGTTCGCGTAGGGCATCGATTCCTGTACCCTCCTCCAGGGGTTTAATCTTTTGCGGAAGTTGCAGTGCCAGTGTCAACGTGGTGCCCATTCTCTGGCGGGCTTGACGTTTTTGCAGGTCGTTCTGTGCCGCGATCAGGTTGTTGACAACGCGAACGGCTGCAGCGAGCTGCTGACCCACGATTTCCGGCGGAATCAGGTCAATCTCTTCGGCTACTTCTGCTAAGAGGGCACGGAGTTGGAGCTGGAGCGATCGCACCGCCATCTGGCTGGCCACCTCTCCACCCGCATGACCGCCGATGCCATCGCAGACCATCGCCACATGGGGTAAGAGTGGGTCATTGAGATCGAGATCAGTGGGGTAGCAGGTGTCTTCGTTGTGGGCGCGTTGGGGGCCTGTGGAAGTAGCCCCCGCGACGCTGAGTTGCAGGGGAAGCTGGGCAGCCTGGGTGAGTAGAATCTGGTTCAGGGAGTGGGCGATCGCCCGCACATTTTCCGGTGTGTCTACCGCAGCGTGCATTTCCAGGAAAAGCTGATACAAGGGGGCGGCGACTTCGGGCTGGAAAAACTTAATCCAGGACTGCCACAGCGTCGATAGTTCATTCAGAGAAGCGTTAGCTGCCTCTGGCCGATCCTCCCCAGCCGACAGGTGGCGTAGCCGCACGCGCCAGCCTTCGACCCGGAGATTGTCGGGTACCAGCAGGGCTGCCGCCGCACCAGCGTTGTGAAGCAGTGCCCACAGTTCAAGCAACTGCCACAACCAGTAGACCTGCCGCACCGCTGTTGCCTGCGGCAGGGAAGCACTGAGACTGGGTAAGAGCCGTCCTGCCGTATCAGTGGGGATGTTTTCTAGCAACAGAACAGGAGATTGGTCGGGTTCTACCGTACACAAGCCATAGACCACCGGGAGATGCAACCATGAACCGTAGAGCTGCTGGTAGGTTTGGGCGATCGCAGGCAGTGGATCGGTCAACTCAGGAGCTTGAGCAGGCAGGGTGTCCAGCCAGATTTGAGGGGAGATGACCACGTACCGTTCCCCCACCCGACTCCCCGGTACGATTGCCTCTGTCCCCTGGCCCACTGCTCCCAGGTAACGGTAGATCAGCGGCGTCTGGCATTGAGAACATCGACGCTGACCGAGGGGGTTCGCAGAACTCAAACAGGCTGGATTGGAGCATTGGATTTGCGAAAGAGTGCTGTTCATGGGCGACCAACAGAAGTTCTAAAGCGCTGTATTGAGAATGGGAGAAGCAATACTTGCCAGCATCGCCGAATCGTTAGAACTAAGCATACTGACAAGTGTTGCTGTCGTCATCGAATTGCACAATTTTTTCGAGAAGGGAGGTTACCTATTGCACTTCTCGTGTTGGTGAGGTGCGGGGTACAGGGTGGATCCCCCCTGAGGGGGTCAGGGGGTGTGCCCCTGCGTGGGGGCGGTGCCCCCACCCCCACCTTATGCGAATGAAAACCGCTATATGTGCAGCTTGAGGCTACCTCCGTGGGGTGGGCATCCTGCCCGCCCAGAACTTGGCGGGTAGGATGCCCACCCCATAAAAATCCCTGGTTTTTAGGACAAAGCTATACATTGCGTCAGGTTTCATGAGCTAGATTGGAGTCGCAACGATCGCCACTATCCATCGCTGCAAATTTCGTCGCTACATCGGGAATCCTTACAGAAAATTACAAATTGCGCTATGTCGCTCAGTCCTACCGCCCTCTGGCTCATTGCAGGTGTCATTCTCTGCATCATGGAAATGGTGCTACCGACCGCCTTCGTGGAAGTGACGATGGGCATCAGTGCCTTTGTCGTGGCGCTGCTGGCGCTGGTTATCCCCCAGGTCGGGGTACAGGTTGCCATCTGGCTGGTGCTGTCGGTGGTTCTCACGCTGCTCTCCCGCCGCCTCGTTCCCAAACGTAGGGCGCGCATCATTGAGGATTCGAGAGAGGCGCAGACGCTGACGGAGATTCTTCCTGGTCAAGCGGGTCGCGTGCTATACGAGGGCAATTCCTGGCAGGCCCGCTGCGACGACCAGGAAATGGCGATCGCTCCCAACCAGAAAGTCATCGTTGTCGAACGTCGTGGCACGACTCTGATTGTGGTTCCCGAACATCTACTGCATTCTTGATCTGGCGCTGCTTTCACCCAAACCTAACTCCCTACGCTCAGAGGTTTAACATGGAAGGTTTTTTCGCATTCATTCTGCTGGCTCTTGGTGGTGCAGGACTGGCTGGCTCTGTCAAAATCGTCAACCAGGGAAATGAAGTCCTGGTGGAACGCCTGGGTAGCTACAACAAGAAGTTAGCGCCGGGGCTGAATTTTGTTGCTCCGTTTATTGACCGGGTTGCGTTCCAGGAGACGATTCGGGAAAAGGTGTTGGATATTCCGCCCCAGCCCTGCATTACCAAGGACAACGTATCGATCACAGTGGACGCGGTGGTTTACTGGCGCATCGTGGATATGGAGAAGGCGTACTACAAGGTTCAGAACCTTCACGCAGCGATGGTCAACCTGGTGCTGACCCAGATCCGCGCTGAGATGGGCAAGCTGGAGCTGGATGAGACCTTCAGCGCTCGCTCCCAGGTCAACGAGATTCTGTTGCAAGACCTGGACATCGCCACCGACCCCTGGGGGGTGAAGGTGACGCGGGTGGAACTGCGGGATATTATTCCTTCCAAAGCAGTACTGGAGTCAATGGAACTGCAAATGGCTGCCGAGCGACGCAAGCGGGCGTCGATTCTAACGTCAGAGGGCGATCGCGAGTCTGCCGTCAATAGTGCCCGTGGTCGCGCCGATGCCCAGGTGCTGGAGGCGGAGTCAAATCAAAAGGCCCTGATTTTACAGGCGGAGGCGGAGCAAAAAGCGGCGGTTTTGCGTGCCCAAGCCGAACGTCAAACCCAGGTTCTGAAAGCGCAGGCAACGGCGGAGGCGATTCAAATTGTCACCCAGGCGCTGAAGTCTGATCCGCGTGCGGTGGATGCTCAAAAGATGCTGCTGGCGCTGGGCTATCTGGATATGGGAGGGGCGATCGGGAAGAGCAGCAGTTCGAAGGTGCTGTTTATGGATCCCAATAGTATTCCAGCATCGCTTCAAGGGATGCTGTCGATGATGGATGCGGAGAAGAATTCGTAATAAGAAAGCAAAAGGTGCCCCTCTGTGAGGGGCACCTTTTTGCTTTCTCATTGTGCTAGACAGCAACCGCCAGAAGCTGGTCAGCCTGTTTTGCGGTCTCGAAGAAGAATGCGACGTTCTCTTCAGGGGTGTTGGGCAGAACGCCATGTCCCAGGTTGAGAATATGGCCGCGATTGCCAGCTTTGCGGATGGTGTCCAGGATCCGCTCGCGGATAAACGCCTTCGAGCCAAACAGGACGCCGGGGTCGAGGTTGCCCTGGACGCCAATGTGGGAGCCGAGGCGGGCGCGGGCATCGGCCATGTCTACCGTCCAGTCTACGGTCACGATATCGGCCCCGGATTTGGCCATGCGCTCCAGCAGACCCGCGCTACCGCTGACCAGCAGGATCAGGGGGGTGTCGGGATGAGTCTCGCGGACTTTGCGGAAGACCTGCTGCTGGTAGGGCAGGGCAAAGGTTTCGTAGTCCTGGGGAGTCAGTTGTCCAGCCCAGGAGTCAAACATCTGGACGACCTGAGCGCCGCAGTCGATCTGGTAGCAGATGTAGGTGGCGATCGAGTCGGCGATCTTGCTCAGCAGGCGGTGCAGGATCAGTGGCTCGGAGAAGGCCATGCCTTTGATGATGGAGTAGTCTTTGGAGCCTTTGCCTTCAACCATATAGGCGGCCAGTGTCCAGGGGGCACCGACGAAACCCAGGACGGCTGCGGAGTTGCCGACTTCCTGGCGCAGGGATTGCAGGATGGTTTTGATGAAGGGCAGAGATGCTTCGGGTTCCAGGGGGTGCAGTTGTTCGATCTGCGCCAGGGAACGGATGGGGTTGTAGATGATGGGGCCTTTGCCCTCGGCAATGTCCATGTCAACGCCAATTCCTGGCAGGGGAGTGACGATGTCGGAGAACAGGATGACGCCATCGGGACGGAAGGCGCGCCAGGGTTGCAGTGAGACTTCGATCGCCACTTCGGGGATTTCGGAACGTTCCCGGAAGGAGGGATATTTCTCCCGTAGATCTCGATAGGCTTTCATGTATCGACCAGCCTGCCGCATCATCCAGACAGGGGGACGGTCTAATTTTTCACCACGAGCAGCCCGAAGCAGATAGGGAATCTGGGTCGATACAGTCATTGATAAAGTCTCTTTTCAATGTGTGTCTATTTCCGAAGGGGCGAAGCATTCAGGCAAAGACGTTCTCATTGGGTTGGTTAGACCTGAGTCAGCCCTACCCCGAATGCTCTGCCCCTCCAGCAACTTTTGATTATAGGGATCTAGTGTTGCTGAACAAAAGCGAATTTGAGTTGAGAATTGTGAATAGTGTTGTTGATATAAGTTTACAAATAGCGGCGATCGCTCAATAATTTTTCTCCCAACTCGATGAGACCCCTCCTCAAATCTATGAAAGTCGGGGTAGCTTAGGGTGAGGAGTTGCAGCATGTTTTGGGCTTCGCACACGCTTTTTGGGGGGTAGCCTACCCCCCAAACCCCCCGCTTGGGGACGACCGCGTCCCCAAACCCCTCCGACCAGGTTACTCGTGGGAGGGCGACAGCCCACAGCGGGTTCCCCACGATCGCCAAACGGCTGAATGGTGGGGGGGGGAGGGGGGGAGGCTTGTCGGTATGGGTGGGGGGCTAGAAGCTTTGTGGCGATCGCCCGTCAATCGGTTAGTGGGTGACAACAGGTGCTTTGGATGTGCGGCTGACCGATTCGCAAAGGGTTCTGCGGAACGAATTGCGGCGGGAAAGGCTCCGGGTTGAATTTGGTTCTTTTATGCGAAATGGACTGTCTCGTTTACTGAATCGTGCGTATTTGAAGGCTCATCTTTCGATAGAAGCGAAGGTTCCGGTTGCGGAGGTGGAGGGTCTGTTACAGGCGCAGCTTTCGCGGCGACGGGTGCTTCAGGCGGGGGGGGTGGTTGCTGGACTGACAGCGATTCCAAAACCTTTACGGTTTGCTGATGCTGGATTCGATCAGCGAGTGTTGGTGGTTGGTGCAGGGATTGCGGGCATGACGGTTGCTTATCGGCTGCGACAGGCCAGGATCCCTGTGGATGTGGTGGAGGCTAGCTCTCGAATTGGGGGACGGCTGAAGAGTGTGAATGGGAATCCTGATAGTCCCAGTACGGTGGAACTGGGCGGTGAGTTTATCGATACGCGGCATACCGCAGTTCGCAATCTGGCGGCGGAGCTAGGTCTGGAACTGGCGGATTTGAAGCTGGCGGATGCAGGGCTGGTGCCAGAGATTTTTTATTTTGAGGGCAAGCCGCTGAGCCATGAAGCGGTGGCTGAGGCGTTTGTGCCAATGGCAAAGCAAATTGTCCGAGATTTGAAAGCGTTGGGCAGTCAGGATTTTACTTACCGCAATCCCAGCCCTCACGGGAAGAAGCTCGATCGCCTTTCGATTGCAGATTACATTTCATCCGTTGAGATTGACTCGACGCTGGAAAAGTTGGTGCGGGTGGCCTACATCACGGAGTACGGGCGCGAGGTGGAGGAGCAGTCCTGCTTCAATATGCTGTTCCTGATCGGCTCAGAGGTCGGTAAGTGGAGTACCTACGGGGTGAGTGATGAGCGCTGGCATGTGGTTGGCGGGAATCAGCAGATTCCGCTGATGCTGGCGGAGAAGGTGAAGAATGCCATTTCGCTCAATACGGCGCTGGAGTCGGTGCGGACCACTGCCGATGGGCGCTACCGCGTTAGTCTGCGGCAGGGGAATACCAGTCGAGAGCGGACTTACGATCATGTGGTGCTGACGGTGCCGTTTACGGTGCTGCGACAGGTGGAGCTGTCGGTGGAGATGCCGGAGGTGAAACGGCGGGCGATCGCCGAATTGGGCTACGGCACCTGCTCCAAGCTGGCCGTTCCCTTCAAAGAACGGATCTGGCGCACCCGCTATGATTCCACCATCAGCATGTACACTGACCTGGATTGCCAGAATATCTGGGAGAGCGCTCGTTACTCTCCCGGCCCTAGCGGCTGGGTGACGAATCTGCGCGGAGGGAAGGAAGGTTTGCGGTTGGGCGGTGAGACTCCGGAGTTCCACGCAACGCAACTGGTGTCTGACCTGGAGCCGCTTTTCCCCGGCATCCGTCAGGTGGAACGAGGACACACACTGCGGGCCTTCTGGGCGGCAGAGCCGACAGCGCTGGGTTCCTATTCCTGCTATCGTCCCGGCCAGTGGACGACTTTCGGTGGCGCAGAAAGAGAGCGGGTAGGGAATCTTTGGTTTGCTGGAGAACACTGCTCAATGGGGTCTCAGGGCTATATGAATGGGGCCTGTGAGACAGCGGAAGCGGTTGCTCGCAGTCTGCTGGCAGAACTGGGTGTGAAGGTGAACGCATAACGACTTAAGAAACCATGCTAAGGAGTGGCGTGGGGCAACGCACCACGCCACTCCTTAGCATGGGTTTGAACTTTACTTGCCAGAGGCTATTCCTTGATGCTCAATCGAAATTGCTTCGGTGTCGTCTGCAACACCCTCCGAAACACGGTTGTCATTTGACATCCTCCCCGACCTTTAGAGGACGGGGATTCCCAAACCTCACGATTCAGGTTCCTGTTTCCTTCCATTTCTGGACCTTCGCAGTTGCCCTCTAGACTCATGCCTATCAGGTCTTACACTCGCTCCACAGGCTGTCACCGTGTGTCCCACGGCCAGAAGATTCTGAGCGGCATTCACATCCCGGTCATGGTGCCTCCCACAACTGG
>JBIKWV010000191.1:0-7308 GCA_044356135.1 Elainellaceae cyanobacterium | reverse complement strand
AATCGTTGCAAAAACCAAATATGCCGCGAAACGACCTCGAAGAGGTCGTTTCGCGGCATTACAGGAAAAATAGTCAAAACTCCAGTTACGTTTGAAATCCTTTTCCAGAGCCATAGCGAACAGTTTTGAATTCAATATGGTTGGAATTGGGTTGATAAAGCGTGTAAGTAGCTTGACCAGGAATGCGTCCAACATTACCAACACCGACAATTTGCCGAGGTTTCACCCGGGTTGCTTGTGGTGAGATAACCTTGTCCAGTGTTGTCACACTGGATGTCACAATACCTTCCTGAATGTGATACTGAAAGGTCAGCCCAGAACGCCCACAAAATAAGGTATTGGCATCCATTCGCATGAGACGGTCGAGCATCTGAATTGGATGCGTATCTGGCGTTAACTCATCACTGACACCGACACTGCTGCCGTGAATTAACAAGCAGTCGAGTTCAAAGAAACCAAAATCGAGCGATCGCACCCATTCCACCATTTCTCGTGGAATCTCCTCCCACAAGGTTTTCATAATCTCTATGCCATATCGCTCAATCAGTTCAGTGGGTTCCCTGGTTCGTCCTAAGCCATACAAGATCAGCAACTGTTCTTCCCACCACCCCTGACATACCTGAGGCACAGGTTCGTCGGAACGAGGAGATTGAATTCGTTGAATGACTTTTATGCTGACAGAGGTTGCCGCAATCACATCCCCCAAGATATACAGTTCTTCTACCGGGCGTCGTTGCCGCTTGATATCTGCCAATACCGCTTCGTAGGCAGCTAAATTGCCTTCAATGCCACTTAAAATTGCCCAGGTAGTCATGGCTATCGCTCACACACATGAGTTGGATCATCGGCTCGTTCGGCAAACTCCATCCCTCTGGCTAAACGCCACGCAAAGATCGGCGGCAAGCCTTTTTCAATAATGGCAGCACAGGTTTTTTGATAGTCGTATTCCACCTCACGCAGTGTAATCTGATCCGTATCTGCGTCATAAATCACGTAGGTAGCATTCGGTCTACCATGACGAGGTTCTCCGACTGAGCCTGCATTGACGATGCGTTTGAGTGGGGCAGAAAACCTCATATCTTGCTCTGATTTGCCTGTTGATCTGACTCGAATTTGCAGTTGTCCTGCATCGAGCGATCGCACATAGGGCACATGCGTATGCCCACAAAACAAAATATCCGCACCTGTCGCCAGCACTCGTTCCATTGCCACAAACGCATCGACTTCGGGCAACAGATATTCGTGCTGATTATGGGGACTACCATGTACAAAACACAGGTTGTCATCGCGCAAACTTAAGGGCAACTGCGCCAGATATTCTCGTACCTCTGGATGAATCACTTGATTAGTCCATTCGTGTGCCAGCTTGCCCCGCTGTTCTGCCAGCACCGATGGATAGCTACACTCACAGGCGTTCAGTCCTTCCACAATATCTTCATCCCAACACCCTTGACAGGTTAGAATATCCAGAGCGCGAATCATCTCCACGACCGCATTGGGATGAGGTCCATATCCGACTAAATCACCGAGACAGTAGATTTTATCTACGTTGTGATTATCCACATCCGATAGCACTGCATTCAACGCTTCATAGTTTCCGTGAATGCAAGACATCACTGCAATCTTCATGCCACTTCATCTCCTGCTTCTAATGAATGTTTGATTTGCTGCTGGTAGTAGGCGATCGCCTGATCATCCAGACAGCATTCCTTGATTGTTTGAGCAATGGCTTCCTGGTCTAGTGCTTCGCCGACAACTTCAATACCGCTGAATCTATCGGGTCTGCCATCACACCAAAGAGGTAAATTCAGTTCAAGATAAGCCGTATCAGCCAGTCCAGCCACAAAGTCAAAATAGAGTGATCTCCCATCGGCAACATCAAAAATGCCTTTTGCTCGTTGAATCGTGCCATAAGCCTCATGAGTCAGTTCGTACCAAAAGGTATTGAGACTTGCTGGATCAAGCACCTGTCCAGACAGAGCCGAACGCCAAAGACGAGGATGTTGTAACGTGAAGTTCACCTCAGCACCCGTTGCGATCATGTCTGCCCAATCCTGCCATTCTTTTTGATCAGAACTGGGAGACAAAACGGCGACCCGGCGGCAGTTTATCATCCTATCGGGCAAAATAAGTGAGGTCAGATCAATATGAAATCCTAACTCCAGGTAGATCGCATATCCATCAGGGGAATGCTCCAAAAAGTCGGTCAACTGAATAACGGGCAACACCGTCAGTCCAGGGGTTTCAGCAGACAGATAGACGGCATCAATCGCAGTTTCATCTGCACCTAAACTGAGGTATATCGCGGTATCTGCGATCTGGCCAACTTCTTGCTGTATCCAGGTGGTTTTGCCTGCTCCAGAAGGACCTGCGACAAGGGTTATATCTAGCGTTTGCATTGATTTCTGACACCCAATCTATTGCAACAACATTCCAGACATACAGAAAACACTGACAGACGGTACATTCGCTCACGTTTAAGGACATGGAGCAGTCACTTTCCCACCAAACCATCCGCCTTCAGGTGGAAGTCCTACCGGGTGAGACAGTTATTTAGCGATTGGATCAGGTAGAGGGCATCCAGCTTGCGTCCAATCAGCACCAGTTGATTTTTGGGAGGAGCCGTCCACTCGCTGTCATCGATCGTAAACCGTTTGCCGCTCAGTTGAAACAGATGCCGTTTCGGGCTTTCCTCAAACCACAGCACGCCTTTGGCTCGAAACACGTTGTCGGGAATCTTATCGTCCAGAAATTGCTGAAATTTGCGGATGGAAATGGGGCGATCGCTCTGAAACGAAACCGCCATAAACCCATCATTGGCCAGGTGACCCGATTTAGGGGCAGGTGGTTCTGCTGTGGCGATCGCCGTATCCATCTCAGAAAAATGGACATCGAGAATCAGTGAAAGGGGAACCTGACCGTATTGCGATCGCAGGATGCGGGCACGGTCTTTGATCGAATGAAAGAAGGATTCCAGTTCCTGCACCTTCTGTTCTGGCACAAGGTCTGTCTTGTTCAACAGAATGATGTCGCCGTAAATAATTTGGTTGAGCGCGATCTCGCTCTGGTAGTGTTCTTTGGGAGAGAAACTTTCTGCATCAACCAGGGTCACAATCGCATCTAACCGGGTCAGATCTCGCAGACCCGTTCCCAGAAAAGTCAGGGCGATCGGTAATGGGTCTGCAACACCTGTGGTTTCTACAATCAGATAATCAATCCGATCCTGACGTTCCAGTACCCGGTAGACGGCATCTAGCAGGTTATCGTTGATGGTGCAGCAGATACACCCATTGGTCAACTCAACGACATCCTCTTCCATCGTCATTAATAACTGGCTATCAATATTAATATCGCCAAACTCATTGACGAGAATTGCAACTTTATAGTTTTCAAAATTATTAAGAATGTAGTTGAGGAGTGTGGTTTTTCCGCTACCCAGGAAGCCTGTAATCACAGTTACAGGCAGCTTCTCATCAGGTTCTAGCTTATCTGTTGTCAGCATTCGTATCGGCAGATAAAGGTAATTCAAGGGGAGGCGCAGCATCGCTGCGCCTCCCTCGCGCACGTTAGTGAAACGATGGATTGTGGCGAATCAAATTCATGAACTCCTGACGGGTTCGGGCATCTTCAGCGAAGACCCCCTGCATCGAACTGGTTACCGTCCAGGAACCGGGTTTCTGCACACCCCGCATCACCATACACATGTGGGTTGCCTCCACCACGACAGCCACCCCCTGCGGCTTGAGCAAGCCTTGCAGGGCATCGGCGATCTGCTGGGTGAGACGCTCCTGAACCTGCAAACGACGGGCGTACATTTCACAAATACGGGCGACTTTGGATAAGCCAATCACCTTGCCGTTGGGAATGTAGGCCACATGGGCACGTCCCAGAATTGGCAGAATGTGATGTTCACAGGAGCTAAACAGGTCAATATCACGGATCAGCACCATTTCGTTGGCATTTTCGTGGAAGACAGCCCCGTTGAGTAGCTCATCCAAAGACTGGTGATAGCCAGAGGTGAGGAATTTTAATGCTTTCACGACACGCTTGGGAGTGTCGCGCAGTCCTTCACGGTCAGGGTCTTCCCCCATCCCCAACAGCAGTGTGCGAACGGCCTGCTGCATCTCTTCTTCGGAGACTGGTGGCTTTGCCTCGGTAATCAGCCCCTGTTTGCGAACGTCGTCGGGTGAAATCGATAGTGTCATGGATGAGTTAAGGGTAGGAATAACCAGTCGTAGAAAAGGGGGCATGGCTATGCAATACCCCCATATCAGCAGACGACTGCACCGCTGAAAGCGTGCGATCAGGCGAGACAGGCGGTGAGCTGGCGTCGCAGCTCATCTGCGTTGAGATTGCGCCCGATCAGGACAAGCTGGTTTTTGGGGAGCGATCGCCACTTCTCCCCCTTCAGGTCAAACCGGGAACCACTGAGCTGGAAAATGTTGCGGAGGCCGCTGTCAGTGAACCAGAGAATCCCTTTGGCGCGAAACACCGCCTGCGGGAGCTGATTTTTCAGGAAGGACTCAAACTTGTGGAGATCGAAGGGACTATCACTCTCAAAGGAGACGGACACAAAACCATCGTTTTCCAGATGGTCGGAATGGTGATGGTGGTGTTCATGATCATGATGGTGATGATTGTGCTGAGACTGTTCAATCTCCTCCTGAACCAGATCTGCATAGGCTTCAGGATCGTTGTATCCAATGTCAAGGATCAGCGGTAAGGGAACCTCTCCCTGCCGGGTATGGAGAATTCTGGCCGCTGGTTTCACTGCCTGGATATACGCCTCCAGGTTGTCAACTTGCTCAGGCGTGGCCAGGTCAATCTTGTTCAAAATCGTGACATCGGCGTAGGTAATTTGCTTGTAAGCCGCCTCACTCTCAAAATGATCGGGTGTAAAGGCCGCAGAATCCACCATTGTAATAATGGAATCCAGTCGGGTGAGATCGCGCAGCTCGGTTCCCAGGAACGTCAGGAGTATGGGTAGTGGATCGGCAACACCACTGGTTTCGATCACCAGGTAATCGATGTGATCCGGTCGTTCAAGCACGGTGTAGACGGCATCCACCAGGCCATCATTGATAGTGCAGCAGATACAGCCGTTGCTCAGCTCCACCATTCCTTCGTCCACGGAAACAAGCAACTGACTATCAATATTGATGTCCCCAAATTCATTCACCAGAACCGCCACCTTTAAATCCTGACAGTGGCTCAAAATCTGATTCAACAGCGTGGTTTTGCCGCTGCCCAGAAAGCCCGTGATGATGGTGACGGGGAGTCCCCGTTTGGGCAGGGTCAGGGGGGCGATCGCCGCTGGATGCATTGCTTGAGTCATGACAAGTCTCCTGAAGGCGAATGGAAATGAGCAAGCTGGAGCATTGTCACTTTGCGCTTCATGAACTGAAGCATGTTGTAGAATCCGTTGCTGCGGGAAGGGGTGAGGCTGACATCAAGGCCCGTCCGCTGGATAAAGTCTGGGGTGAGTTGCAGGATCTCGTCGGGTGGCAGGGCATTTAATCCTTCAATCAGTAAACCCACCAGCCCTTTGGTAATCTGTGCGTCTGATGTTCCTCGAAAGTGAACCACTCCCTCCTCTAAGTCAGCGGTAATAAAGACTTGAGAGACACACCCTGGAACCTTGTTTTCTACAGTCCACTCCGTTTCCGGCGGTTCGGGTACCCGCTTTGCAAACCAGAGCAGGTACTCATAGCGCTGTTTCGGCTCAGCGATCTGCTGGAACCGCTGGACAATGCGCTCCAGTTTGGGTGGGAGGGGGTGCGTAACAGGAGCCATACTGACTGGTGTTCGACACAATAATGATAATCGTTCTCATTGTACAGGATAATCAGGGGGAGAGGCGCACTATTTTGAGAATTTTGCTTCTTATCCAGCGTGTAGCCAATACACCATGCGCTTTCATCCATGCCTGAAGACCTGCATCCGGGGGAGTGCCATCGCCGTTAAAAAGATTGCCAACTGGGTTGTCACAATACTGGGGCCGGATGGCAGATTGAACGCCGCAGAAACCACCATACCCACCACCGCACTCAATCCCCCTAACCCTGCCGATAGCACCACGTAGTTTGTGAATGTGCGGCTGAGCAGTCGAGCAGCACAGGCAGGAATCACCACAAACGCACTGACCAGCAACACCCCGATCGCCTTAATCGAAATCCCCACCACCAGTGAGAGCAGCACAATAAAAGCCGTTCGGTGGGCAGGAACCGAGACTCCACGGGCGATCGCCAGCGGCTCATTCAACGTCAGCAAAATCTGGGTGCGCAATGTCAAACCCACAAACAGAACACAAACGACGAGCAACAGCGCACCAAAGATTAAATCCAATTCTCGGACAGCCAGAATATCCCCAAACAGTAAATTGTTGATCCCCCCTTTGTACTGGCCAACGAAGCTGAGGGTAATGATGGCGATCGCCAGCGAGGAAGAGTAGATGATATTCAACAGCGCATCTGTCCACAACCGCGTGCGCTCCAACAGGTAAGACACCGCCAGCGCAAACACCACCGCAAACGGCAGCAGCACAACTGAGTGATTTAACCCCAACAAAAAGCCAATACTGATTCCCAGCAACGCAGAATGCCCCAGCGTATCGCTGAAGAAAGATAACTGCCGCAGGACTGTAAAACTTCCCAATAGCCCCCCCATTATCCCGGTGAGAATTCCTCCCAGGAATGCCCGCTGCATGAAGGGGAGTTGGAAGAGTTCGATGATGCGGGTGAGTTCGTTGGACATGGAGGGAGTGGATGGGTGGATGGGTGGATGGGTGGATGGGTGGGTGGGTGGATGGGTGGATGGGGTTGTTGGGGGGGGGGGTAGGAGACGAAAATCTGCGTTCATCTGCGTTCATCTGCGTCCATCTGCGTTCCGGTGGGAGGGTGGATGGGTGGATGGGTGGATGGGTGGATCTTTCGACAGGCTCAAGAACAGGGTGGATGGGTGGATCTTTCGACAGGCTCAAGAACAGGGTGGATGGGCGTTGTGGTGAGGCTTTGACGGTGAGATCAGCCGAACCGCGATAGCCGAACCGTGGATGGGTGGATGGATGATGAGAAGCTGTACTCTCACCGGGACTGTATTTCTATTTGGGTCAATCCGCGACTTTCTACCCACTCAGAACCTTCATAGAATAAGCGTTCTGACAATTTTTCTGGGAGTATAGGTAGATTCAGCCCGATCGCAGACTTGTAAACCATGCCCAGTAAGGGATAGAGCCTAAAAAGCGAGTTGTGGATTGACACAAAAAGTTTCATATACTCCTCTCACTCATCCACTCATCCACTCTCCCAC
>JBIKWV010000190.1:0-7309 GCA_044356135.1 Elainellaceae cyanobacterium | reverse complement strand
CCTTATGGGTCGAAATCCTCAAAAGCATCTCTGGGTTGTTGGTTGATTCGAGGGATGTTCACCATTGCCCCGTCCTCTTTTCCCGGTCTACCGATTTTTCTTCCCCGTTGCAGAGTACTGCAAGCTTTGGTGTTAGGGTTTATGTCTCCATCGTCGCGGGTGGGTCGCTGACCAGTACAATTGTACCACATTGGCCAGCCTGCGCGGTATCGAGCCGATTGACTGGTGCTCCTATCCCTCCCCACCGCATAGGCGGATGGGAGAGGGACTTCAATCCGACTCCCCTTCTCCCATCGGGAGAAGGGGGTGGGGGATGAGGGCAAACCTGCAAAAGAGGGATACTCCCTGCAGGCGAAGCCCACGCTACTTGCAAAACTGAGTTTGGAAATTTGCAAAAGTGGGATGCTCCCAAAAAAATCAGGGTTATTACAGAGAGAAATCGCGGTTTATGGGAAAAATCTAAACTAAGATTTAGGCAATGATGGAACTCATCGATCTGATGTTCTATTTTAGTGAGATGGAGAGAGTATAAGGGGCACTGCCTCCTGAATCAGCAGTTTATTTCCACACTCCTTTGAACTGCTTCTCTCCTCACCTCCAGCGTCCTCAAATCGCTACACAAAACTGATTGTTTTGCTGATCGAGCGTCCTGCTTCAGCAATTCACCCAGACCCCCTTGCAATTCTCCGGTTGGAATTTCCCGTGACTTACGCACCATCGCAAATTCAAGCCCTGATTGATGAAATTGATGGCGTTCTGAGCAAGGCCAGCCCCAGAGTACCCTGGGTGATGAGCGGGGATGTCGATCGCCAGCGGCGGGTGCTTCAGCAAACGCGGGAATGTCTGGTTGCCCTGCAACAGCAGCTCAGTACTGCCCCCCGCAACGGTCTTCTGGCAACCCAGGGCACGCTTTCCCCCGAACAAATACCGCCCCTTCCCAACGGTCTGCCCCCGACAGCCGAGTCTGCTCAGCAGGTGCTACAGGCCGTACTGCAAGAGATGGGCTATCTGCGCACCAACCTGATGCAGCCGCTGCGCTACGAGCTGGATATGTTGCGTCAGCAGCGGGATTCTCTCCTACAAGAAATTCGATCGCTGGAGACCCAGAAACAGCAGAACGCTCTGCCCGCCGCCTCGATCGACGCACAGCAAATTGCTGAAATGATGCAGTCGATGATGGCGCAGATGCAGCAGAATTTGACGGCACAGGTGGCTCAACTGCTGACCGATACGGGGACTCTTCAGCTTCAGGAAAGCGGTACGCTGGGTGCCTTGCCAGGGACCTCTGACGTCAGCCCATCGCTCACTCCTACCCAGCGGTTAGAACTGCTGCATCGACTCCAGTCTCAGTCTGACCAGATGTTGCTGAAGCTGGATGCCAGCACGCGGGTGATGTATGAGTCGCTCCAGAGCAATGTGCAGACCTACCAGGACTCACTGGAGCAGGGGCTGGGTAAGCTGCACACCCTGGGACAACAGGGAGAAGCCATTTTCTCTGCCCTGATTACTCGTCTGGCCCAGCAGCTCGGTCGAGAGACCTCTCATTATCTCCAGTCCACTGAACCCAGTGCGCCCCTACCTCAAACTCCAGTCGCCCCGCATCTAGCCGCAAGTAACGATGAGGCGGACGATGAAATCAGCCAACTGCTGGAGCAGTTGGGGGGGCAGGCAACGGTGATGCAGCCATCTGACCGGGAGCCGGGTACACCGTCTTCTGGAATGCGACTGGTCACTGGCAATGTCGTCGATCTGAGCCAGTTGAATCAGGAACTGGATGAACTGAGGCTGGAAGCTCCCGGTTCCCATGCCCTTCTCAGTCACTTCGATGAAGACCTGACCTTTCTGCAGACCGACCAGCCTGAGGCAAATTTCGACGACGATCTGACCTTTCTGCAAACCGATCAGCCCATGACCGGGTTTGGAGCGTCCGATGACGACGACATGACGCTGCTGCAAACCAACGCTCTGGCTTCACTGGCAGTGGAACTGGACACTGAGGAACAGGAACTCTGGCAGGTGGACGACCTGGAATCGGCGATCGACCTGCTCAATGATGTTCCATCTGAACTGGAGGCATTAGAGGACGACCAGACAATTGTCGAGTCGCCCTACGCTCCTGACCAGGCAACTGATGATGAGCTGGATGAACTGTACGCCAGCCTGTTTGGGGATGGGACGATCGCCAACCTTGACGAAGGTGCAGAACCGCCTGTTGATCGGTTTGTTGCAGAGGCCCGTTCCGTCGAAACACTCATTCAAGCATCGAGTTCACAGACGGCTGATCAGGACATCACGGTTGGGAACGATGCTGCCGGAGTGGTACCCGATGCAGCGCCTGCCCCTTCATCCGCAGAACCTCTAATCACGCTAGAAGAAAGCACGCTAGAAGAAAGCACGCTAGAAGAAGATGATCTGTTTGGTGGTCTGGATGACCCGGCAAAGGAATTCTCATTCGCAGAACTGGAGGCTCCTGGCACTGATGCGGAACCTCCCACCCTATGGATAGCTGAAACCGAAGCTGAAACCGAAATTCCTATTGAATCCCTGCTATTTGAGCCGCCGCCCCAACCGCCTGCTCCTCCAGCGCCCCAATTACCTGACATTACCCCAGAATCGGAGCTACCCAGCCTGGAAGACTTTGCCCACTGGCAGAGCGTCGATGAAGCGGTGGCACACCTGACACTGCCCGAAACAGCCGACGATCGCGACATCATTTCCTCTCTCTCCGAACTGGTACTGCCACTGGAGGCGGAGTCGCCTGCGGTTGCCGAATCAACCCCAGTCCCCATTATTCTTCCGGTTGAAGAAGACAGCTTCGAACCCGCTTCCCCCGAGGAGGACTTGCTGGCCATTGAGGAGCGATCGCCCACAGCCCCCTTAGAACTGGATGTTCCCGACGACACGTTGCAGCGGTTAAGCGCCGACCTTTCAAACTTCGAGCAATTTGGCGATCCGTTGAGCGAATCGGAAATACCCCTGTCACCCTTTACGCCTGAGCCGCTCGCCCCGGTTGAACCTGTCCCCGCTCAACCTGCGGATGTGGCCTCCCCCCCCTCAAACGGTACTCTCCCTGAAAAGCCCAAAGTTCAGTGGGCTGATCTCTTCGCTGAGGCTGAAGCGGTTGCGCCTCCAGAGCTATCTCCAGCCCCGGTGGATGCGATCGCCGAAGACCTGTTTACTGACTTCCTGGTGACTCCGACCGTCACTCCGGTAGACCCACCCGGTAACCCTGCAATTCGCGCTGCACTGGCGGATCTATTTGACGATGCACCCGCCCCCCAGGTCAGTGCCGAGGGACCGCTGGTCAGCCGTGAGGATTCCCCTGCCGCATCTCCAACCCCCACGGTTGAGACTCCGAACGACGCTCAGGTGCCCGCAGAGCCACCCCCGCCCCCGCTGTCTTCTATGCCCTCGGACGAGAATCTGGATGATTTCTTTGCTGGTTTCTCAGAAGATATGTCCGGCGATACGGCTCCTGACCTGAGTCTGGAGGACTTTCAGTCAGAAATGGTGGCTCCCTCCAGCGAGGCGATCGACCGCGTGACTGCTGACATGCTGATGGATCTCCTGAAGGACGATCTACCCATCGCACCCAACTCAGCTTTGGATAGTAACCTTCCTGCTGCCCCGATTCCAGCTCCAGAGTCGGCACCTGAGACGAGTCCCCCTGTGACTCCAGCAGAGTTCTTCTCCCCCACTGAACAACCTGGGCTAACAGAATCTTCCCCTGCACCATCGACTCCGGAGGAGGAGTGGGGCGACCTCTTCAGCAATTCCTCCCTGGATGATCTGAGGGGCGCGGTTCCACCCCCCCCTGCCCCAGAGGTGCCCCCTGACACTCTGTTCTCCAGTCGCAGCACGCTTCCCTCGACTCCTGCGGTACAGTCTGCCCCTGAGACTCCCCTGTCTTCGATGCAGGAGGAGAGCGCCAATGCTTTCACGTTGGAGGGGTTAGATAGTTTATTTGAGGATTTACCACCAATTTCTGCTTACCAGGATGCAGATCCACAGGCAGAACATTCGCTGGATGACCTGTTCCCGCAGTTGAAGCCAAAGCAGAGCAGCAATTTACTTGGGGTCGATTTTGGTTCGCAGGCCAGCCTGGACCTGTACGAAGACGACCCCAACGCAGAAGAGGCTAAAAAAAAAAGATTTTAGATAACGCGCTGGCCTTTTCGCAGAACGCCGACCCCCCAGTTACCGATGCATCGGTCGCCGAGACGGTGGATGCGATGGTAGACGCTTCCCTGTCGGAACTGGAGTTTCCCGATCTGGAACTGAATGACCTGTTTGCAGATTCCCTGGACAGGGGGATTGGGATGCCGCCTGCCCCCGACCTGAAAGCATTGCTGACGGATGCTTTCACGACCACCGATCTGCCCCGAACTGAGTTTGTTCTGGGCGATGCCCCTGCTGAGAAGCTGCACAGCGATCGCCCCTTCGACCCGCATCCTGCCCCGGCCATTGACAGCCCTGCACAGCGATCGCACCTGGTATCTGGGGCTGGACGTGGGCACTACCGGAGTTTCTGCTGTCCTCCTGAATCGGCAGACGCGCCAGCTCCACCCGATCTACTGGCTGGAGGTGCGCTTTTCAGGTAAATCAGGGGAGGTGTCTACCTCCAGCAAAACTTTCCGCCTGCCTGCTGTGGTGTGGGTGGAGGAACCCCACGACAGCCGAGACCCGCAGTTTTTGCCGCGCACCACTGTTGCCCCCCTGTCGGCTACCCCAACAGATGGGGTTCCCCTTGCAGGGTATGCGCTCCAGCACTTCACGCCTTACCTGAAGGTGGGGGTTCCCTACTTCTCACCTCAGACCAATCGATGGGAACCGCAGCTCCAGTGGTCAGATCGTCAGCCAGTGGAGCTGAGTACACTGCACCGGGCGCTGTGGACCCTGCTGGCGACGCTGAATTGTCCCCTGCCTGAGGCCCCCGGAGAGACCCCCATTCTCACCTGTGGAGCAGTAGGACTGGAGGACAGTACATTTCAAACGGCGCTTGGCCAGCTTGCGGGGGTCACCGTAGGTTGCCCGGTGAAAGTGAATGAAGCCTATCGGTTTAACCTGCGAGAGGCGGTGCTGGCAGCGAAGCTGGTAAACCAACCAGAGCAAATTTTCCTGGTGGAGGATGCGATCGCCACGCTGCTTTCCGGCCTGCCGGGAGCCAACGGCGAACAGGCCATCCTGCCCCACAGTCTATCTGAACAGCTCAATATGCAGAATTCTGGCTGGTTCGGAGACACGCTGGTGATCAATGCTGGAGCCACCCTGAGTGAACTGGCACTGGTGCATCTACCAGAATCCAACCGTCCCCTGACCCACACCAATTTTGTGTTTCGCACCATTGACTATGCGGGAGATGCGATCGACCAGGATCTGATTTGTCGCTTCCTCTATCCGGCATGGCTCCAGCAGGCAAACCGCAACCTCTCAGGCGATCAGCCCTCCCGCTGGGATTGGGAAGTTCGCCTCCCCGACAGTGCACCGGAACCCTGGAGCCTGCTGCGCTGGGACTCGCTGACGCTGCCCTCTCCTGGTGAACCGGACTCGGTGAATCGACGACGGCTCCAGCGACGGTTGCTGGGGTCATCGGTCGGTGTTGCGCTGTTGAGTGCGGCTCGTCAGATGAAAATTGCCCTGCAGCAGCAGGAGCGGTTCTACCTGAAACTGGGGAACACCGTTCTGATTTTGAACCGTCAGGATTTGAGCAGCCGCGTTCTCCTGTTCTACGTGCAGCGTCTGAATCGGGAGCTGAATGCGCTGCTGCTGGAACGTGGTGTGGGGGTGCTGAGTATCAATCAGGTGATTTGCTCCGGGGCCAGTGCTTCGTTTGGGGCGATCGCCCGCTGGCTGCGGCAAAAACTGCCGAATGCCACCATCATTCAGGACACCTATAGCGATGGCTTCCTGATAGACACTGTACCTGTTACCTGTAGTCGGGTGGCCTATGGTCTGGCCAGTCTGCCGCTGCACCCGCAAATCCTGGACGTTCCCCGTCAGCAGTACAGCGACTTATTCCTGCTGATGGAACTGCTGCGCATCTTTCCCGATGCCCCCCTGACGCTGCCACAGATTCTACAGCGATTGGAGCAGCGCGGCATCTCAACTCAGGTCTGTCAGGGACAGGTGTTGACCTTGCTGGAAGGACACCTGCCCACTGGATTGGTGCCCGATCCTCAGGATAGCGACCTGCTCACTGTCGAATCTTGCGAGAATCCTGACCTGCCCCTGCTTCGGGAAGCGCCTCTGTTCTCGAAGCTAGACGGGCAAACCTACTGCCCCAATCCCCAGCAGTGGCAGCTTCTACGGCGGTACATGAGCACGGTGCTGACCAGCACCCGCCAGAAGTTGGCTCAGCCCTTAAGCCTCACGCTTTAGGGACTTCCTGATCAATAATCATCCCATTTTTGAGTGAGAGGGCGGCTTCGCCGCCCTCTCACTCAAAAATGGGACGGTTTTATTTTTGGAAGTCCCTTAAAAATGCCTTGAGTAGAGAACCACTGACCACGAGTACCCCAATCCCGGCGGTACCAATTCCCAGTGGACTGGGAACCCAGAAGATGGCCTCCAGATGGGTTTTCTCTCCGGTGTTCAATGTCCAGACGAGCTGCCGTCCATTCTGCTTTGTTTGAGGGGAATGCGTGGCTACAGGACTGCGAGCGCCCCACGGGGTATTGAGCTGGAACTGGACGGAGAGGAGGGATCCAGGGTTGATCAATACGGTGCCATCGGAAGACAGGAGACTCAGGTCGGTCAGATCCAGATCAAAGACCAGGCGATTGCGCTGTACCAGCAGCAGGTTGTTCTCTTTGACGGTGAGGTTTGACTGGAGATTGGGCAGGGCTACCCCAGAGGTCTCTGCTTCGGTGCTGGCGACCTTTTCCGGTTCAACGGGATGGAAGAACTGGCTAAATTTCTTCTCCAGATCTTTGCCATTGTTGAAGGGGATGGTAATGGTGAGTTCCTGGGATGAGAGTCGCTGCGATCGCCCCCCCAATTGGCGCGATCGCGCCTCCAGACTCTTGAGCCACTCCTGCGCGACATTGCCGCTGAAGCTGGCGAGCTGGTCGCCCAACCGCACATGCTGAACGATTTCGCCGCCCGTCTGACTGTAGTAGTTGATTCCCACGTCGTAATCGACGCACCCGGTCAGGAACAGAGAGGCAGTGAGCAATACGGCAAGGATGCGGAGTTTTTTCAGGTGAGCAATCAGCCAGGGAAACATACAGCAGGAATAGTGCTTTGAGCCAGAGCGATCGGGTTAGCCCTTTGGAGGCGTACCATCCAACATTAAACTAGATTGACCGAA
>JBIKWV010000189.1:0-7320 GCA_044356135.1 Elainellaceae cyanobacterium | reverse complement strand
TGGGATACACCCAAGCGCCGTACCTCACGCGCCTGCGAAGCGCTGTAACCAAATTATTTGCATGTAAAGAAATAGTTAGGGAACCTTATTATCTGATCGATGTGATTCTGCCGCTGGGTAGCCTAAGGTTTACAAGTGATTACATTTTCTTTACACAAAATGCAAAACATGTGTAGAACTAAGGATATAAATTTGAGTCAGGGTGTAAAGTAAGACAGCTTTTTGCTGAGGAGATGCTGATTCCTGGCTCCCCTTCTGTCTTTGTGGCTGGTTGTATCTACGTAAGTTAGCTGAATTTACAAGGGAACCCTGATAGTCAAAACCATCTCAAATTGGCGTTTTCAACGTCATTCAACGGCAACAGGAGATCGTGTTTTCCCGGTGGCGGTTCCCTATCCTGCCTGTTAAGACAGTAAGCACTCCGTGTAATCGATCTGATGTATGAAGTTCAGGTAAAGTTAAACTGACTTTTCCTGATCTCGAACTTTGGGTTAGACTGAACTGGCTTTTTGTGTCTAGTGTCTTTGTGCTGATCCACGCAACCCTGGCGACTCTGGCAAATCCTTTGATCCTCCACCTCTGATCTGGAAAGCAGTTATGGCAATCCGCGAGCGAATTAAAGCCATTCGGCTGGCAATTCAAAGAGCAAACCGCGTCCTTGTTCGGCGGTTCGTCAACCGTCTTTTTGGAGGGCTGCTTCGACTGGGTCGAATCCCACAGCTCTCTCGTGCTGGATTTGTTCTGCCCACAACGGTGTTGCTGCTCCTGGTGGTAACCCTGACCGTTGGTTCTATTGGCTACCGTACCTACACTCGCACCCAACAGACAATTGGGGAACGCCAGCAGCGGGTTGTTTATAACGCTGCGACGCCTGCAGTTGACCGGGCGCGTTCAAAACTTGAATTTTTGTTTGATTCCCAGCGTGACAGCCGCCTTCCCGGTGGTGTTCCGCCGGAGAACTATTTGCTGGGGATGATGCTGAATCGTCCCGGTGGTACGGTCATTGGGGACACGACCATCCCAGCCTTCTATCCCAACGGCTATGACCCGTATACCTTCTCGAATGAAGTCAATCCCGGGGCAGGTGAGCGTCGGGTGGATATTAACGGTGACGGAGTAGTAGACAACGCCTGGCTTTATCGAACAGACACAAACGGCGATGGCACTCAGGATGCTACAGTCGTCTACTCCATTGTTTTTCAGACGCCCCCGACCGAAGCACAACTCCGCGATACCCGAAATGACCCAGCATTACCCACGGCGGGTGTCCGCCGTCGGGCTGCTGCGCTCCAGGTTCGTAACGCTCCTCTGAGTAGCCGCAGTCCCTTAACCGATCGCTGCGCTACAGGAAACGTTGCTTCCCAGCCTGCAGGCGGCTGGTTGCCAGACGGCAGTAATACCTCCATCTTGAGAAAAAACTTCCAGATCAACGCCTACGTTCTGCCCGACAACCCCAACGGAACCGTAGCGACGCTGGAGGTTCAGCAAGACCGTCAGGCAGAGCGCGGAAACAAGTGGGGTGCATGGTTCCGTAATGACCTGGAGATCTTCCCTGGTCCTGCTTTCCGAATGAACGGAGCGATGCACAGTGAAGGCAGCCTGATGGTTGCAGGCGGTAGTTTTACCAGTCTTCTCATCAGTTCCCCGGCTTCCTGTCTGTACACCGCAGATGCCTCTGAAGTGACGACGGTGAACGTGCAGGCCGGGGGCACCCGTGCTGCCTACCAGGGGCAATTCATCGCAGGTGGTATGCGGGACAACGGCTTCCTTGCGGCTGACTCGGGTGCTTTTCACATCTTCAACGGTGCAAATGCTCAACCGCTGGTGGGACAGACCCTTACCCCGGCGACTGACTCCGTAACCCCTAACGACAACACAGGCACACTTCGCCCCGTTGACTTTGCGATCGACCCGATCGCGATGCAAACCGCAGGTGAGTCGCGCTCTCGAGGGATTGATGGCAATCCCGCAACACAGCGGGCGGCAACCTGGGCAGCGGCGCAGCTTGCAGGGGGCGCACCCGTTGGTCAGCAGAATGCTCGTATCCGAAATATTGACCGTCGAGAGCCGCCCTACGTTGACGACTCCTACCGCGCAGACAATCGCTATGGCCCCAAACCAACCTATGGGCGTGAAAGCAGCCTCGACAGCACACTTCGTGTAGACACCATCGGTACTCGCATCGGCAACGTCGATGCTCTTGTTAAAAATGGAGATCCCACCCCCGGTGCGGATACCAGCGATGTAGGTCTGGATGGTTACTGGGAACGTCGCGCCCGCCTGGAGGGAATGCGCGTAATTGTGGGCCAGCGTCTGGAACTGGGTGACCCTGCGGGTTGGGGCGGCCCCCAATCTGGAGACCGGACGGCGGTTGAATCCTTTGAGCCACTCCGACCCTATCGTGACTGCACCGGGAACGCAAACCGCTGTGCCGAGGCCCGCCAGCGTAAGTCTTTGTGGGACAACCTGGCATCGGTACAGGCAACCGCGATTTATCACGCCGCCGACAGCAACAGCACTGACCCAGATATCCCCACTGCCTGTCTTGCAACGACGGTACACCCCGGCACAGCCGGAACCCTGGAGCGCAGTGCAACCTTTGAGAACCTGGCTCACGGCTTTCCTACCAACGCAATTCCTGGCTACACCGACTCCAATCGCCTCGTCATCAGCGATTTCCTGCGGGGCCGAGGAACCAATGGTTGGAGCTACGTCCCCACGGGTACAACAACCTGGACAAGTTGGGTGGATCAGTTTGACGACCCCAACTCCACTATGATGCGGGCACTGCGGAACCTGGCCTACTTTGCTGGAGATCCCCGTGGGGGCGCTCCCTCTTTCAGGCCGATTCAGGATAACTTTGTTCATCCCTATCCAGCAATGGCCATGTGGGGCGACTTCTCCATTCTGCGTCGGGTCATTCTTCTGATGGATGACGGAGCCACCTACGCCGATCTCAGCCCTGCTGACAAGTCCACGCTGCACACCGCTGGCTGCATGATCGGTATGCTGGCCTACAATCTGGACTATCTGGATAGGTTTAATCCAACGACTCATCCACTATTGGGAAGCACTGGTGCAGCCCCCAGTGGCACGACCCTCCGGGGTGCCATCGAAGCGATTCGCCAGGGCCGTACGCCATTGGGTGCTTTTACAAACCCACAGCCACGCCTGGACTGGATGGCAGGCGATCCGGGTGCACTCACAACGGTTTCCAGCAATCCTGAAGTGTATGTCCGCTGGTTGGAGCGCTGGCGCGATCAGCTTCCCGCTGTTCAAACAACTAACTCAACCTTCACGACGCCCGCCGGAGTCGTCAACACCAATCGTGAAACCCTGAACCAGATTATTTACCTGGCTCAGATGATCATCTCGAAGGAACAGGTGGAGCGCGATCGCTTCTGGGGCTTCAATGGCTCTGGTGATACTATTAACGCAACTCGAGAAGGTAGCCCCGGCTCTCCAGGGTTAATCGCAACCTGCGGATACCCGGCAACGGATGCCCTACGCTACCTCTGCTCTTTCCGCCCCCGCTATCCGATTCTGTATAGCCTCTTTCCCATGATCCAGTCGGATGTTGCGCGGGTCGCTCCCGGTGCAGCTTCTGTCCGTGGTTCCCATCGGGACAGCTCAGAAAACACCCAACGGGATCTGGCTCGAGATTCAATTGATAGTACAGATACCTACATCGCTCTGGTAAATGGCGCAGATGTTACGTATGAGCCGTTCAGCCAAACGGACATTGCTTCTATTGCCCTCCAGCCCCAACCACTCACAAACTGGACGATCCCAGTTTCAGGTGCAGTAACGCCCAGCGTTGAGGCAACAACTGCCAATAGCAACCGGGAGGATCTGATCAAGGTCTGTTTGACAGGGCCATGTCTCCTGACGAGCCGTGGAGATGGCATCCCAGGTGAATATCGCCGGGTCGCTTTCAAAGACAGCGCTTTCTTCAACGGTAGAGAAGGCGTGAGTGTGCGGGCGCTCAACCTCGACCTCGGCCTGCTGAAAGATAGCTTTGGAGGTCTCACGAGCGATCGCTGGCTTCCCGTCAGTGGCGTGATCTACGGCTTCCGGGAAGATGCCGTCTCGGAGATGAGCATTGTCCGTCCAGCACAGCCCGGTGCGGATATCGCCACCTGCGTGAACAATGCCAACATCACAGCAAATGCACTTTGCCGCATGGTTGTGAACGTGGAAGCTAGAAGCTCCACTGACCCTCCGTTGGGGCCTCGCCTGATCAGTCCCAAGCCAGTGGACTACTATCCCGACCCCGACCGACGCCCCCACGGTTTCCGATTGAGGAACGGTGTAAGGCTGGATCGAACGGGCGATCGCCAGCGGGGTCTTTCATTCATTACCGACAACCCAGTTGCGATTCAGGGTACCTTTAACCTGCATCAAACCAGTACCGGAACTCGTCTGGAGGAGTTTAGAACACTACTCCAAATGCCCGACTACACCAACTTCTACGCCCGGGCTGATGTTGATAACCGCTTTTCGGAGGAAGCAAATGACCTGTGGCGACCCGCAGAAATTCTGGCAGACGGAATCACAGTTTTGTCGAACAACTTCTGCGACGGCAGTATCCAGGATGGAATTCTGACCTACAACCTGGGCGGGGGTGCAACGCTGCCAGTAGCCACTACACGGATCTCGCAGAACGAAAGCGATCAGGCAACTCTGGCTCGCTATGGCTGTAATGTAGGGGGAACACGAGCAGCCACGTCCTACCTGAACCAGAACCGTCCTAGTGCTGTAATTGCCGATCGAGATGGTGGTGCTGACGCATGGAAACCTCGGTTCATGCGAGCTAACCCCGCTGACTATCTCTCCGATGCAGGCACCGTTAGTTATATTGGCGACTCTCCAATCGTCTTTTCTGCCAGTGGCAGTGTGTTGCGAGCAAGAGCCAATAGTCAGGCAAATACGGCTTATGCTGGTGCCTACTACGCCTGGTCAGATGGTAAATCCAGAAATCAGGCTGCTGTGTCAGAAGTCAATGCGATTATCATCAGCGGCATTGTCCCCTCCCGCCCCCAGCAGTCGTTTGGTGGTCTGCACAACTTCCCTCGATTCCTGGAGGACTGGGGTGGAGTTCCGCTGCGAATCTCTGGTGCCCTGCTCCAGTTAAACTACAGCAATCAGGCTACAGGGCCATTCGACCAGGATGCCTGGGAGCCTGGAAGTACGCCAGTTGCAGTTGAATTCATCCCCTACTACACGCCACCGAACCGTCTCTGGGGTTACGATGTGGGTCTGCAAAAAGCCCCCTCTGGCCCAGTGGCCTCTCGATTTGCTCAAATCAGACCCACCCGCAGTGAGTTCTACAGCGAACCGCCTGCAGATGACCCCTATATCTGCCGACTCCGGAGCGCCATCGGTGGTGCAGCCACCTGCCCTACCTGACGATGAAGCAACTTACGCAGAAGAAAGAGGATTCTATGGCTGATTCGTTGTTTGTGTCGTCTGTACCCATTCGTAACCTCCTGAAACGGGGCGGTCAATCGCCCCGCTCAACAGGAAACAAGTCTACAGAGGCAGGGCTGAGTCTGGTGGAGTGTCTGGTGGCGATCGCCGTGATCGCCATTACGGCCTCCGTCATCCTGCCGCCACTGTTTATCTCCGCTGCCACACGGGTTCAAAACCGTCGAGCTGAACAGGCGCTCCAGGTTGCTCAGGGGGAAGTCGATCGGATACGCACACTGGTTATGCGGGGGGATCATACCCCTGCGAACCTCCCCAGCGTTGTAACGTTTCCAGGCGGCAACCCGCGTGACTATGCTCCTCCGTCCGGTGCCAGTACCTCACTGATTAAAAGTGTTGCAGGCACCTGTGCTGGGCGAACCGCCTACACTGGTGGCTCCGTTGCCCCCCGTGAAGCTATCCCAGTTGATCTGGATGGCGATTGCAACCCGGAACTGTTCATGCAGGTCTTTCGTAACTCGGGGAGCACTACCACGGTCGAAACTGCGGCAGGCGGACAGCAACGCCCCGAAGACTTTGACCTGGGGGTACGCGTTTATTCAGTAGTTGCAAATGGAAACTGGGGCACGATGACAACTCCAGTGGAACCCGCCAATCTTCAACTGACCTCTGCTCAGGGGAGCCAACGCCAGCGCCCATTGGCAGTTCTGTACACTGAGATTCCCTGGACGGAGCGCAGCGGCACCCTCTGCGATTTTCAACGAGAGGCGGGCCGAACCCGCTGTTAGTGTTCCCATCATTCTCCTGCTGGTTGAGTTAATCCTTATAGGTGGGACTGGAACCCATGACCAAACGACTCCTCAAACAACTCCTTAAACGCCATTCATCTTCTTCTACCAGTGGTTTTACGTTGCTGGAACTGCTGATCGTATCGTTGATTGCAGGAGTAATCATCTCTGGTTTGATGTTTCTCGTGGTACAGCTACTGAGCACTGATCAACAGGATGCTGCTCGCAACGAGACTCAGCGCGATATGCAGAACGCACTGGATTACATTGCCGCTGACCTTCGAGAAGCGGTCTTTGTTTACCCTGGTCGCTGCCTGGAAAACCGAACGGCTGCCCCTGCTGACGGTTCAGACTGTCCGGGACTGCCTGCCTACCTCCCAACGGCAGTATCTACCAACAGCGTTCCAGTCCTGGCCTTCTGGAAGCCACAACCCTTTCCCACCCGCCTACAGGAACTGTGTGCCGCTTCTACTGTCACCGCTCCCTATCAAGTGGGTGGACAGACGGTTCCCTGTTCTGTCGGCACCTCCTATGCGCTGGTGGTGTACTCACTGAGCACAAATAATCCGGGTGCCCCACCCACCTGGCGAGGGGAAGCACGCATTACCCGCTATATGCTTCAGGAATTTTCGGTGAGCGGAACCACAGTCAGTCGGACAACCGGGTACGTCAATCCCAGCAACTTCGCCAATAACTTCATGACCTGGCCGTTCTATCCACCCCCACCCCCAGCAACAGGATTTGTTAATATGCAGGCAGCCAGACCGGACGGTACCAATCCCGTTCTGGTGGACTTTGTGGATGATGGTCAGGCAGATGTAGGGGATGCAGGGGATACGACTACCAACCCGATCGCCTGTGTTGATGACACCCGTACTCCTCTGTCAACCGCTGCCTTCACCCGATCGCCGTCGAATGCTGCGCTGACTGGTACCTTTGCGGGGGTGCGTAGTTTCCATGCCTGTGTAAGCACCGCCTCGCGGGGCGATACGGGTGAATATCAGGAGGTGATTCTCTTTTTGAGAGGCAATGCCAAGGGCAGACCAGCAGTTCCTTTCAGTCGGTTCCTGCCAACCCTGGAGACCCGTGTTCTGGCTAGAGGCGT
>JBIKWV010000188.1:0-7349 GCA_044356135.1 Elainellaceae cyanobacterium | reverse complement strand
CCTTAAATTCAAAGCCTCGCTCCCGGGTGGGGCGATCGCTTTATCTTCAATTCACTACAATAAGCTGATTTCAAGCGGTTGCCCCCGCTTTGTCAGGGAGGAGCGGAGTGGAAAGGGGGATGACACCTTCAGGGAACTGCAAAGCAAACGCAACGTAAAAGTCAAGCAAATTCTATGAGCGAACAGCCAAACTGGCAGCACGACAGTATCGTCACCAACGGAGTGCGGCTTCACTACGTGACTCAGGGAACAGGGCCATTGATGCTCTTCCTGCATGGGTTTCCGGAGTTCTGGTACTCCTGGCGACACCAGATCCCTGAATTTGCCAGGGATCATAAGGTTGTTGCACTTGACCTGCGGGGTTACAACGATAGCGAGAAACCGGAGAGCCTCGCCGCCTATCGACTTCCGACGCTGGTGGAGGATATTCGGGGCGTGATTCAGGGACTGGGATACGATCGCTGCACGCTCATCGGCCACGATTGGGGCGGTATCATTGCCTGGAGTTTTGCCTACGCGCATCCCGGGCTGCTGGAGCATTTAATTATTCTGAACGTTCCTCATCCCGCCAAGTTTTTGGCTGGCATGATGATGCCACAGCAGTTGCTCAAGAGTTCCTATATCTTTTTCTTTCAACTGCCGCTGCTGCCGGAGGCGGTGCTGCAATGGAACGACTATGGGGCGATCGCCGCCGCTATCAAAGGCACTGCAACCAACAAAACAGCCTTTTCTGAGGCGGATCTGGACGCCTATAAAACGGCAGCATCCAAACGGGGAGCACTCACCGCGGCCCTCAACTACTACCGGAATTTGCTTCAGGGCGATCTGGGGCGGCGCGATTGGCCCATCCTCACTGTGCCCACCCTGATGATCTGGGGAGAAAAAGATACGGCACTTGGCGTCGAACTCACCTATGGCACTGAAGAATTTGTAGAAGACTTACGCATCTGCTATGTTCCCGATTCAGGACATTGGGTACAGCAGGAACAGCCACAGCAGGTCAATACCTACATCCGTGAGTTTTTGGCAGTTCCCACGACGCTATAGGACACTTCTAATGGATGATGAGTCCAGGTGTCTCGTAGCGGAATTTCTTGACGGGATGAACCAGTACCCAATTGAAGGGAGGGCTGTATGAGTGAGACAGGAGTAAAAACGTGCCCTGCGTGCGGCGTCAAAATCGTGTCGGGTGGGTTTACGGGCGATCGCGTCCTGTTCTCAGTCGGGCCTCCGGGCACCCGTGCCACTCTCTGGGCCAAAGTCTGCCAGTACACCCAAAAAGCAGGCTGCATCAACCAGGATGCGGGAGCAATCGGCGATGTCAAGCCGGGAGACTACTATCAGTCTGAACCTTAAACACATCTGCGCTTCATGGGTTGGGTTAGACTAAGTAGAGGTTAAGCCAGTTCTGTTCTACAGAGTGTTTTGTTGCAGTGACGGTCTGAAGGGTAGAGGATAGGGAGTAACTCATTTAAGGAGATTTCCAGCAATGAAGTTACCTGCATTGTGTGGGCGGTTCTACCATGCGGGTAGAACCGCCCACACAACGGGTAGCTCCTTTTGCAGAGATCTCCTAAGGTGACTCCATGGATTCAGATTCTTTCCCCTCAGGCATTTGTCACCTACGAATCTCTATGTTGTATACCGCTTCAATTTTGCTGTATCGAAGAGGTTTTCCGGGTACTGATTTGTCCTGGTTTCTGCTGGCGCAGCACCAGGAAAGCGAGTAGCGTGCGATCGATCTGTCAACAAATTCCTGGCGCTGATTCTGGTGCCTCTTTTACCCATCACCCTCAGACGATCTGCAGGTCTATTTACAAACCGATAGACCACTCGAACAAAAATCTATGGAAAAACTTCTTTTTACGGACAAAGATGCGGTTAAAAGTCGCGCTATCTTTATCGGCGAACGACTCGATTTGCACAGCCTTGAAAACGCCGAAGTATTGGCCAAACAGCCGCTTGTTGTCCCTGCCGGAGAACAGGGTTGTGCGGTTCTGTTTAAGTATGGGACGATCGTCCTGTTTGGCCTCAGCCCCATTGAGGAGGTCTCTTTTCTAAACCATTTGAAGTCTCTGGTTGAAGGGCCGTTTGGTGCTCCTGAAACCGAGGATGCAACGTTGAAGATTGACCCCGCAGCCGCGTGGCAGGCCGATGACGGCGTGATTCGACTACGGGACTTCAGCATTGAGTGTTTGCAGATTGTGGCGGATATTCTGGCCAAGAGTGTGGTGCTGGCTCATTATGAATCAGGTACAGCAGGGGTCTTCGATCAAATTGAGCCGTTTGCCGAAAGTCTTCAGAAAACCACCAAGAATGAGCGCTGGGGCAAGGAACTGCTGCGGCAGTTGGGCACTACCCTGTCGATTCAGCATAAAATCGTCGGACGTGTTGAGATTATTGATAAACCAGATCTGCTGTGGGATGCACCTCACCTGGAGCGGCTTTATGCTCGGTTGGAGAGCGAGTACGAGATTCGAGAGCGACACCAAACCCTGGAGCGTAAGCTGGATCTGATCTCACGAACCGCTGAAACTGTTCTGGATCTGCTGCAAACCAATAGTGGGATGCGGGTAGAGTGGTACGTGGTGATACTGATCGTTGTTGAGGTGTTGCTGTCGTTATATAACAGTTTCCTCAAACCTTGATGAAAACCGTTACAACCTGGTATCTCGAACTCCTTTCCCCAGACCGTCTACAACCCAAATTGTCTGACAACCCAGACCTGAGCATCATTCAAGCCAAAATCCCTTCCCCTGAGTTGAGCCGTTTTCTTTACACTGCGGTTGGGGGTGACTGGTACTGGTGCGATCGCCTTTCCTGGAGCCATGAGCAGTGGATGCAGTACCTTGACCGTCCTGAAGTCCAGACCTGGGTCGCTTATGTTTCAGGTACACCCGCCGGATATGTAGAACTGGAGGCGCAAGCAGAGGGGAATGTGGAGATCGCTTACTTTGGACTATTGCGATCGTTTATCGGGAAAGGAATCGGGGGGCATCTATTGAGTGTGGGCGTTGAGAAGGCATGGCAGATGGGAGCCAGACGAGTGTGGGTGCATACCTGTAGTCTGGATAGCCCCTTTGCGCTGCAAAACTATCAGGCCAGGGGATTTGAGCTGTACCAGCAGGAGACAAAGTGACAGAAACTCCCCGATAAACCCATCGCTCCCTGGCCAGTTGCTTAAGAGTTGTTAACTATCACGTCTCAGGGGTATTCTCGCCTGCCCAGCCGCAAGTCCTGATTTCCAGAGTATTTTAGGCTACGATCTTGCTTGAACTTCGAGAAGGCTTTGAAATGATTGCGCCTTCTAGGACAGCGTTGTTGGCTGTTGGGGATAGTCACACTTGTTTAATTGGTGCTGTTTGAGAGGCTGGCCAGCGTCAGAATTTGTCGGCAAATTAAAAAGCTATTCCATAAAAACAGTAGATGGAATAGCTTCCTAATTCTTTGATGTTTCCAGGCTTACTGACTGATCACAGGCTACGACTCAGATTCAATTGATCATCACTCTGAACAGTTCCAACAGGGCCTGTAATTTTCTCGGCTCTAATCTCATTCTGGAGCATCGGCGTTTGCTGAACCGAAGCATTCGCCAGGTTAAACAGTGGATTAGAGAAGATACCCGCCAGCGAGGTCACCACCAGTGCCAGGATCAGGCCAACCTGGAGGGGACGCATTCCCGGTAGATTCCAGCGGATCTCAGGGTAATTGCGAACCGCATCGGACATTTCATCCGGCTCCTTCACCACCATCATCTTCACCACACGAATGTAGTAATAGATGGAGATGACACTCGTCAGCAGACCCACCAGCACCAGGCCATAGGCTCCAGCCTGCCAGCCTGCCCAGAACAGGTAGATTTTTCCGAAGAAGCCAGACAGGGGTGGAATACCGCCTAGAGACAACAGACACACGCTCAGCGCCAGTGTCAACAGCGGGTCTTTCTGATAAAGGCCACTGTACTCGCTGATCTCATCGGTACCCGTGCGCAGGGTGAACAGAATAACGCAGGCGAAACCACCCAGGTTCATAAACAGGTAGACCAGCAAATAGAAGATGGTACTGGAGTAGCCCGCCTCTGTGCCGATGATCAGACCAATCATCAGGAAACCGGCCTGACCGATGGAGGAGTAGGCCAGCAGACGCTTCATGCTGGTCTGAGCCAGTGCTACCACATTACCCAGCACCATACTGAGGATCGCCAGTGCCGCCAGAACGAAGTGCCATTGCTCAGACACCAGTGGAAAGGCGGTAACCAACAGGCGAATGGCCAGGGCAAATCCAGCCGCTTTAGAACCAACGGACAGGAAGGCAACCACCGGAGTCGGAGAACCTTCATAAACATCAGGGGTCCACTGATGGAAAGGCACTGCTGCAATTTTGAAGGCAATCCCGGCGATCACGAAGACCAGGGCGATGACAACCCCAATCGACTGATCAACGTTATTCAACGCGATCTGGGTCGTAATTGCGCTCAGGCTGGTTTCCCCGCCAGACAAACCGTACAGCAACGACACACCGTACAGGAAGATAGCTGAACTAGCAGCTCCAATCAGTAAGTACTTCAGTGCTGCCTCGTTAGAACGAGGATCACGCTTCATGTAGCCTGTCAGCAAATAAGAGGAGATACTCAGGGTTTCCAGAGAAACGTAAACCGTGACCAGCTCATCTGCACCCGAGAGGAACATGCCTCCAACAGTGGCGGTCATCAGAATCACCAGAAACTCCGCCAGCGAGGTACCTGACTGCTCGACGTAGCGAATCGACATCAGGATGGTCACTGCGGCAGAGAGGGCGATAATTCCCCGGAATACAATGCTGAGGGCATCTGCGTTGAAACCGCCCAGGAAGGAAACCGTGTCAGTATTCCCCCACTGAAGGTAGAGCGCAGCGACAGCGCTGAGGAGGCCACCAATGGCAAAATAAGGAGTCCAGCGGGAGGAGGAACGACCCACAATCAAATCACCCACCAGAACCACCAGCAGGGTTGTAATCACAATCCCCTCTGGCAGAATGGTTCCGGCGTTCAACTGGGCGGCTAGGGAAGAAACGTCCATAGGATTCGGCAGGTAGCAATATCAAGGACGGGAAACCGGGTACAGGCAAAACAGAAAACGTCTGACCGAAGAACGTTTTACTTGACGCTTTGTTACATCCCCGTCGAGGTTAGGGCAACCTGTACCTAAAGCATCATACCGTGAGGGCGATCTTTGTACCTTTGCAAAAAGGCAGATCAACCCCGGTTCTTCCTGATATTCGCTATAAGTATTGATCAATGGCACTAAGGATTCAGCCCCCTCCCAGTTTGTCTACAACGCCTTGCGCTGAGACAGAATTAAAGTTTTTGTTGAGAGCCGCGCTCTACGCGGCTCTCAACAAAAACTTTGTACCTCACGCGCTTGAAAAGCGCTGTAAGTTCGTTAAATTTCGATGTGGATTCGGCAATCCGCACCGAAAACCGCTCTATTTAAATGAGGTCTACCGTTGCAACTCTGCCGTTCCCTCGCTAGGTTGTAGATCATTAGTGCTAGACTGGGGCGCGATTCGATAGATGGTATTCGCTCCTTCCTATCCACCATAAGGGCTGGTTTTGCCAATGGCACCTCCCACTACCGACTACGTCTCTATCCAACCTGCTCTTACAACTACTCTGGCTCTTACTCTGGCTCTCTGACTTGTTGTGATGCGATCGCCCTATGACCAAACTTGTCATCGTTGAATCCCCCACTAAAGCCCGCACCATCCGCAACTACCTGCCCCGCGATTACCAGGTAGAGGCGTCAATGGGCCATGTGCGCGATCTGCCCCAGTCCGCCAGCGACATCCCAGCCAACGTCAAGTCCGAGGACTGGGCAAAGATTGGGGTCAACGTGAATTCCAACTTTGAGCCGCTGTATATCATCCCGCAGGACAAGAAAAAGGTCGTCAAGTCTCTGAAAGACGCGCTGAAGACCGCCGATGAACTGGTTCTGGCAACAGACGAAGACCGCGAGGGGGAGAGTATTAGCTGGCACCTGCTCCAGGTACTCCAGCCCAAGGTGCCGATCAAGCGGATGGTGTTCCACGAAATTACCGAGGAAGCCATCCATGAGGCACTGAGCAATTGCCGCACGGTCGATGAACAGCTTGTACGCGCCCAGGAAACCCGCAGAATCCTCGACCGTCTGGTGGGCTATACCCTGTCCCCCCTGCTCTGGAAGAAAATTGCCTGGGGTCTTTCTGCGGGACGGGTACAGTCCGTTGCGGTACGACTGCTGGTGCGTCGGGAACGCGAGCGTCGCGCCTTCAAAAAAGGGACTTACTGGGACTTAAAGGCCATTCTCGCCCAGGACGAAACCCCTTTTGATGCCCGTCTGGTCTCTCTGCGCGGCACCCGAATCGCTACCGGAGCGGACTTTGATGAATCCACGGGGCAAATTGCGGCAGGCCGACAGGTGCTGCTACTCCAGGAGGAAGAGGCGCGATCGCTCCAGGCTCGTCTCCAGTCTGAAACCTGGACGGTGTCCAGCCTGGAGGAGCGCCCCTCCACCCGCAAACCCGCGCCTCCCTTTACCACTTCTACCCTCCAGCAGGAGTCTAACCGCAAGCTGCGGCTCTCCGCCCGCGATACCATGCGCGTCGCCCAGAGCCTCTACGAACAGGGCTACATCACCTACATGCGAACGGACTCGGTAAACCTGTCACAGCAGGCGATCGCCGCCGCCCGCAACTGCGTCGAGGAGATGTATGGGGCCAACTACCTCAGCCCTCAGCCGCGCCAGTACTCCACTAAGAGTAAGGGCGCTCAGGAAGCCCACGAAGCCATCCGTCCTGCTGGCAGTACCTTCCGCACTCCTCAGGAAACTGGGCTGAGTGGTCGAGAACTCCAGCTCTACGACCTGATCTGGAAGCGCACCGTCGCCACCCAGATGGCTGAAGCGCGACAGACCAATATCACCGTGCAGCTCCAGGTAGGCGATGCCGGGTTCCGCGCCTCCGGCAAGCGCATTGATTTCCCTGGTTTCTTCCGCGCCTACGTGGAGGGATCGGATGACCCCGATGCGGCGATCGAGAGCCAGGAAGTAATTCTGCCGTCGTTGAGGGAGGGCGATCACCCAGAATGCCGTGAGCTTGAGGCGATTGACCACGAAACCCAACCGCCCGCCCGCTTTACTGAAGCCACCCTGGTGAAAACCCTGGAAAGTGAGGGTATTGGTCGTCCCAGCACCTACGCCAGTATTATTGGCACCATCATTGACCGGGGCTATGCCCAGATGGTGAACAATAGCCTGGTGCCTACTTTCACGGCCTTCGCGGTCACCAATCTCCTGGAGAAGTATTTCCCTGACCTGGTGGACACCGGATTTACT
>JBIKWV010000187.1:0-7356 GCA_044356135.1 Elainellaceae cyanobacterium | reverse complement strand
CGGATTTTTATAAAAACCCCAGTCCCCGGGGGGCGGGGCGCCCCCGCCCCACGCTGAAACTGGGATTTTATTTTATAGCAAGTCCCTAAAACCCTAATGGCTGTAGAACGGGTCATCCCAACCATAGACATTGGATTTTGTAGGCTCGCCCTCCATCATTCCAGCAGATGAGTAATTCTGGATGGGTTGAAGAGGCTGGCGCGTTTGCGGGGGTTGACCATTCATTGGGTGTGGAGAAATGGTGCTGGGAGAGGGGGGTGGCGTCACACGACGAGGGACGACAGAGTACTGGCGCAGTAGAGGAGACTGTGGCCTGGATTGTGAACTGGCCATCATACCAGTCGAAGTCATACGTTCCGTTGAGGTCATGCCTGTTGAGGTCATGCTCGTCGAAGTCATGGAGGGAGATGGCAAGGGTGCGCCAGAAGGGGGCGGGGCGGCGGCAGACATCCGACCATCTCGCTTGGCCGCTGTGAGTGCTCGCTCAATGGAAATGGGCAGGCTGTCCCAGTTAACAGAATCGTTGTTCAGCAGCGTCTTGATTTGCCGCAGTACATCCTGCATCATGGGTGGAGAGGGCGGATGGAGCGGTGCATAGTTGCGAATGGGGTCACGACGCACCGCAACGAGTGCCCGCTGTACCGCTTGAGTAATCTGGGCAGCATATTTGGCTCCGCCTCGCTGAAGCTGATGCTCCAGGCCACGTTCGCTGGTGGCATAGAGGGATGGCAGGTGGTTGAGCGCGAATGCCACCAGTTCCAACCGATTAATGTAGGCTGCGACCTTGGGGGGAAGCTTCTTCATTTGCTCCTCCACTTCCCGCTCCACCAACATTTCCATTGCGTTTCTATAGCATCCCATAGTGTCTCCCTGTTGCCTTGCCAGCAGTAAATCAGCAGTAGTCATCAATCAATTAGAAACAGAACTCCCAGGTTGAAGCAGCCAACCCTGGAGATTGCAGAATGCAAGAAAAACTCACATCTGCGAGTGAGTGGAAACAGAACGGAGGTAAAAAATCCCTACAGGGGGTGTTGGGCTGTGTCGAATTTAGGACAGTTCAGTGAAGATCCTGAGGAATAGAGGAAAGCTTCAGTTACTGCATCGGAAATTACGGAACGAGGGGCAAAAATCTATTTTTCTAGGATAGCATCTCCGTAATTCTACAAGTACTAACGTAATCTCTTTCTTTGAAAAAATAAGCATAGTCGGAAACCTGGTTCAGCAAATTATCGGAAAATACGGTTGCAACCGCCCCCTATGCAGACCTTCTCGTCGGCCATTAAACTGGAAATAGGAATAGATTTACGTAACTTTATGTCTGCTGTCCCGAATTTCTACGTAATTTACGATGGCAACTGTAATCTTTGTGTCAATTTAGTGAAGCTGCTTGAAGTTCTGGATCGGGGCGATCGCTTTCGGTACGCTCCAATGCAGGATGAAGTGCTACTGTCTCAATTCAGTATCTCTGCGGCAGATTGTGAAAAAGGCATGATCCTGATTGATGCAGAACAGCCCGATCGCCGCTGGCAGGGAAGCGATGCCGCAGAAGAAATTGGTCGCCTGTTGCCTGCTGGCGAACTTTTTGTGCAAGCCTATCGGGCACTGCCGGGGCTGAAATGGAGCGGCGATCGCCTCTACGAACAGGTGCGCGACAATCGCTATAACTTGTTTGGCAAGCGCAACACCACTTACCAGCCCACCTATCCCATCTGTCAGACCGACCACTGTCGGTTTTGAGTAGATAGGTGCAATCAAGATTGCACCTATCTACTGAGTGGCTACCGCACGAGCATCCAAGACGGGATACAATCCTTAGCGGTCTTATCGCATCACCCCATGAACTTTCGGATTGGCAACGGTTACGATATTCACCGATTGGTGGGCGATCGCCCGCTCATCCTGGGCGGTGTCCACATTCAACATGAGCTGGGACTATTGGGGCACAGCGACGCTGACGTGTTGACCCACGCCATGATGGATGCGATGTTGGGGGCACTGAGTCTGGGGGACATTGGCCACTATTTTCCTCCCGGAGAACCCGAATGGGCAGGAGCAGACAGTCTGAAGCTCCTGGAACAGGTCAACGCCCTGATTCATCAACAGGGATGGCAGATCGGTAACCTCGACACTGTGCTCGTTGCCGAACGGCCCAAGCTGAAACCCCATATCCCGGCGATGCGCGATCGCCTTGCGTCCGTTCTCAACCTTGAACCCGCCCAGATTGGCATTAAGGCGACAACGAATGAAAAGTTGGGACCTGTGGGTCGAGAGGAGGGAATTGCCGCCTATGCGATCGCTCTGCTGGTGAAGAAGGAGAACTAAACATGCCCCTGACACCGGAACCGTCCGAGTTTATCCAGCAGCGGTTGTTCTATCAAGGCCGCAAATTCAACTTTGAGGTTAGCCGACTGCGCCTGCCCAATGGGGTGGTGGGCGACTGGGAGTGCATTCGCCATCCGGGAGGAGCGCTGGCCGTCCCAATTACTCCAGATGGGCAACTGGTGCTGGTGCGGCAATACCGATTTGCAGCGACAGGGCGATTGCTGGAGTTTCCTGCGGGAACCGTTGAACCCGAAGAAGCCCCCCAAACCACGGTGCAGCGCGAGATTGAGGAGGAAACGGGCTACCGCGCCCACCGCTGGCAGAAGCTGGGGCAATTTTTTCTCTGCCCTGGTTATTCTGACGAAATCATCTACGCATTTCTGGCGCAGGATCTGGAAAAGCTGGAAACCCCTCCTATGCAGGATGAAGACGAAGACATTGAGACGGTATTAATGACTCCGGCAGAGTTTGAGCAGGCTGTCCAGGATGGCGAACCGATTGATGCCAAGTCCGTCACCAGCTATCTACTGGCCCGTCCCCACTTTGCAAGCTGATTTATGTCAGAGTTGATTCTGTTTTGGCATCGCCGCGATCTGCGCACGGTTGATAATGTTGGTCTGGCTGCTGCCAGGGCGCGATCGCCCAGAGTCGTTGGTGTGTTCTGCCTCGACCCGGCACTGCTGGTGCCCGAGGTGGCTCCAGCCCGGGTTACCTACATGATCGGTAGCTTGCAAGAGCTTCAAGAGCGCTACGACCAGGCCGGAAGCCGTCTGCTGGTGATCCAGGGACAGCCCCAGGAGGCCATTCCCCGACTGGCGAAGGCGCTGTCTGCCAGGGCGCTGTTTCTCAATCGGGACGTGGAACCCTACGGACGGCAGCGCGATCGCACCGTGGCTGATACTCTGCGACAGGCCGGAGTTGAGGTGCAGGGGTTCTGGGACCAGCTGTTGCACCCCCCCGACCAAATTCGCAGCGGTTCAGGAACCCCCTACACCGTCTACACCCCCTTCTGGCGCAACTGGAACAATCGGCCCAAGGCGGAACCTGCCGCTGACCTGGTACAGGCGGAAGATTTGACCGAAAAGGAGCTGGCGGCAGCGGAGTCTGCGGGAGCGATCGCCCTACCCAGCGCCAGGGATCTGGGCTACGTCTGGGACAATCCGCTCGTTCTGGAACCGGGCACAGCAGCAGCACTGGAGCGGTTGGAAGAATTTTGCGATCGCGCCATTACCGACTATCAGGAGCAGCGGAACTTTCCTTTTGCCCCTGGCACATCCCGGCTCAGTGCAGCCCTTAAGTTTGGCACGATTGGTATCAGGTCGGTGTGGGCAGCGACCGCAGCGGTGCTGGAGCAGACCCGCAGCGACGAAGCGCAGGAAGGCATTTGCGTCTGGCGACAGGAATTGGCGTGGAGGGAATTTTATCAACACGCCCTGTATCACTTCCCTGAACTGGCGGAGGGGGCTTATCGCAAGCTGTACCAGACGTTTCCCTGGGACAACAATCCAGAATACTTTCAGGCATGGTGTGAGGGCCGCACAGGCTACCCGATTGTGGACGCCGCGATGCGACAGATGAACACCATTGGCTGGATGCACAACCGCTGTCGCATGATCGTGGCTAGTTTTCTGACTAAGGATTTGCTGGTGGATGGGCGGATGGGCGAGAAGTATTTCATGCAGAAGTTAATGGATGGTGATTTGTCCGCCAACAATGGCGGCTGGCAGTGGAGCACCTCCAGCGGCATGGATCCAAAGCCGTTGAGAATCTTTAACCCCGCCAGTCAGGCCCAGAAGTTTGACCCCGAAGCCGAATATATCCGTGAGTGGCTCCCGGAGCTGCGCAGCCTTGATACGGGGCCGCTGGTGACGGGCAATATTCCCCAGGATGAGCGCGATCGCTGCGGCTACCCCGCCCCCATCGTGGACCATAAGCGTCAACAGGCGCTGTTTAAGCAGCGGTATGCACAGCAGAAAGAGCGAATGGGGGAATCGGGAAGCGACTAATGTTCGACGGTAGAAATAAAACGTTGGTTGCTAGTGTGGGTGCTTTGCACCCCACACCAACAACCAGAAGCTTTTTCCCGCGCTCAGCCATACAGCGATCGAATCCACTCCCACTCGTGTCGCAGTCCAGTTTCCAGCAGTACCTGGGGATTGTAGCCAAGGATTTTCCCAGCCTTTGAGATATCGGCTGAGGTGTGACGGGCATCGCCTGCTGCTTTCTTGGTAAAAGATCGCTGGACTGGCTTTTGGGCGATCGCCTCCATCGTGTCTATCACCTGCGACAGCACCACCCGACTGCCGCCGCCAATATTAAACACCTCTCCTACGGCCTCCGGCACCGTTGCAGCCAGCAAATTGGCCGTTACCGCATCACTGATATAGGTAAAGTCCCGCGTCTGCTGGCCATCCCCATAGATCCCAATTGGCTGGTCGTTCAAAATCGCCTTGAAGAACAGGTGAAACGCCATATCGGGGCGTTGGCGGGGACCGTAGACCGTAAAGTAGCGCAGTGCGGTGACAGGAACCTCAAAATTCTGGTGGTACAGCCAGCACAGCCGCTCTGCTGCCAGTTTCGTAATGCCGTAAGGGGACACGGGTTGAGGGCAAACCTGCTCGTCGGTGGGCATTGTTTCTGCGTTGCCATATACCGACGAGGTGGAAGCAAAAACAAAGCGCTTCAGGTACCTGGATCCCTTTGCGGCCTCCAGCAACACCTGGGTGGCGTTGATGTTGCGTTCTGTATAGTCCCGAAAGCCCGCGCCCCAGCTGGCTCGCACTCCTGCCTGAGCCGCCTGATGGTACACCACCTCGACCCCCTCCAGAAGCGGTGTCCAGTTGATCGTTTGAATATCAGCTTCGACCAGTTGGAAGTTGGGGTGGCGTTCCAGGTTGGCAATGTTCTTGCGCTTCAGAGCAGGGGAATAGTAGGGGTTGAAGTGATCGATTCCAATCACCTGGTCACCCTGGTTGAGCAAGGCTTCCGCCAGATGAGAACCGATAAATCCAGCGGCTCCAGTGACAATACAAATCGACATAGCAGCTTCCCTTCCGAACAGCAGACAAAAATTCAAACAAGATATATCAGTTTAGCCAGGAACCTGGGCGACGGGGAAACGGGATGGACGGTTTGAAGCGGCCATTCAGCAGACAGCGTTAATGGAGTGGAATAAACTGGAAGGCGATCGCCCCCTTCATCCCCCGCGCTTTAGCGCAATTTCTTGTTCCATCAATCGTGTAGTGCCCCTCCCTCATGTTCAATTTCCTCAGATCCACTCTCCCATTGGCAGGTTTTCTGCTCCTTGCGGGATGCAATGGCTTCAATTCCTCCTCATCTTCCCCGGCTGACCCTATAAAGCCCCCAGTGCAGACGACAGAATCTCCTGCACCACTGGCTCAGGCAACTCCTACAGCTACAACCCGGATCTCTGAAACGGGAATTGGAGCTGCACAGTTGGGAATATCGTTGGGTGAACTGAAGCAGGTGCTCGGCCCAGAGGTCGAGTATCAAGTACAATCACCATTCATGGTGGATTTTGATGCGATCGCCGTCACCCAAAACGGCAAAACCCAGTTCTATATCCTCTATCTGGCGGGACAATCCTTTGCGGATACAGAGGTGATTCAGGGTTTAATGACAGACAACCCAGCGTACAAAACCGAGCAGGGAGTTGGTGCCGGAACGACCATTCGTCAGGCAGAAACGGTCTATGGTAAAGCCACTCTGTCCTACAACACCTCTAATGAATCGAGGGAATACGCCCGATTTGCGCGTCAACCTGCCCCCAATATTTCCTTCGCCACTGGTAATGGAAACACCGAGACTGCGGGGATTTACCCTTCCTCAACAGGCGAATTTAACGAAACCCAGCAATATCGGGAGTCTGCCACAATTCAGTCCGTTCTAGTCGTCTGCTTGACTGAGGAATGTGCCCAATAATAAGGGATCTGGACTTTTGACTAAATCGGCGCGAAAATTAAGCTCGCCGCAAAACGACCTCTGAGAGGTCGTTTCGCGGCATTACAGGAAAAATAGTCAAAACTCCAGTTAGGGTTTTGCGGGTTGAAATAAAGTCCCAGTTGAGTCTGGCGCAGCTTCGCCGCGCCAGACTCAACTGGGACTTTATTTTGTTGCAAGCCCTTTAGCTGAAACCCATTTCCAGGAGTCCCTGGCGGAGTCGGGCGGCTTCGGCAGGGTTGGTTTCAGCGTGCAGAGCGATCGCCCGTCGAAATGCCTCCAGACTCTCCTGGACTCGTCCAGACTTCAGAAGAACCACACCCAGGTTCTGTAGAGCATCGGCGTAGTTGGGGTTGAGGGCGATCGCCTGCTGATAGTGGGCGATCGCTTCCCTGGGTTGGCCGAGCGCCCTGAAAACTTTCCCCAGGTTGTTGTGACCCGTGGAAAAATGGGGGTCAATTTTCAGGCATTGCTCGAAGGCGAGTTTGGCTCCGTTCAGGTCGCCTGTTGCCTGGAGCAATGTGCCCAGATTGTTGGCAGCTCCCAACTTCAGGCGTTCCAGAATCGGTTGGGCCAGGGCTTTACGGTAGTGTTGTTCTGCCTGGTCGGGCTGCCCTGTGCGGCTGTAGGCGATGCCCAAGTGGTAGTGTAGCTCGTAGCGGACGGGCGGGTCTGTTTGAGGTGAACTGGCTCCCTTTTCTAGCAGTTCAATTCCCTTCTGAAAGTCCCCGGTTTCGACATACAGCGCCCCTAGTTTGCTGCATACATAGGGGTCATTGGGATGTTCCGAAAAAAAAGATTCCATTGTGATGCGGGCGCGTTCTCGCTTGTCGCCGCTGGCGATCGCCCCCGGTGTATATCCTTCATGTAGAATCGCAACCTGGGGCAGGTCAATAATTTGCCAGTGGGGTTCCTGCTCCAGCAGCACCGCCACGCTGTCATCCACCATCGCATGGTAAGGACGGCTGAAGGAGATCTGCGGGTGCCGACGAAACAGGCGCGACACCAGGGAGTAGGGGGATTGAACTGCACCGACCTCCTGACGCAACAGGTTGATCACCAGCGCGGTTTTCT
>JBIKWV010000186.1:0-7368 GCA_044356135.1 Elainellaceae cyanobacterium | reverse complement strand
CGCTGACTGCGTCAGCGTTTCGGGAAAAATCGGCGCTAAATTGAATAGGCCGCGAAACGCCCTCTGCGAGGGCGTTTCGCGGCATTATAGGGAAAATAGTCAAAAGTCCAGTAAGTAAGTGGGCGTGGAAAAAGTCGAAACCCCAAAAGCTGTTCCACCCTGAGCGAAGTCGAAGGGCGAAACAGCTTTTGGGGTTTCGAGCTTAATCGCGCCACTTAGACGATCACATAACGTTGTCGTCAGGGGGAACCGGAGCGTTAGCTGGCTTCGCTCTTCAGGTGAGACTGTACAAGAGCCTGTCAGGAAGTTGTGGGTATTAAATTTTACTCAGAGACACCAGGGGAGTGATAGCTGTAGCTTCTGCCATTCTTAGATGAAGCGATCGCTTCATCTAAGATGCAAGCACTGTGAGAGAATAGAGCTTTCATCGGATTTATTATGCCCGCAGCTTACATCCAAAATGAAGCCGAGTTTGATGCTCTTCTGGGCACAGAATCATTGTTTGTTGTGGATTGCACGGCGACATGGTGTGGTCCTTGCAAACTGATTGCTCCTTTCATCGACCAACTTGCAGACGAATATGGCGATCGCGTTAAAGTTTTGAAATTAGATCTCGATTCTAATAAACCAGTGGCTAAGCGATATGGCATTCGCAGTATTCCTGCTGTGATTTTCTTTACTCAGGGCAACGTAGCAGAAACATTGGTTGGCGCAAAAAAATACGAGGAATATAGTGCCGCGCTTGACAAGTATCTTGTCTAAGCTCAACAAATCGACCTGAAGATATAGCGCTTTGCGCTTGGATAAGGTACAGATTTTTGAGAGAGAGCCGCGCGGCGCGCGGCTCTCTCTCAAAAATCTGTACTTCACTAGAGCGAGAAACGCAATAGTACACCTGTGGGGCATCAAGGGGAAGCAGGTTGTGAGGTTCGCCGCGTGTATAGACACGCCGACTATGCTCTCGGCACTGGCAGGTAGCTGACCCTGTCGGCAGACTAACAATATGCCCATAACGGCATGCAATGTAGCCGAACCTCGGCACAAGAGATTTCATCGGTGCAATAATTTTCTCCGTAACTGCATGTTGTTACGAATCAGCCACATCGATCACATCGTATTGACCGTTAAAAATTTAGACGCAACCTGTGAGTTCTACAACAGAGTTTTGGGAATGGAAGTTGTGACGTTTGGTGACAACCGAAAGGCATTAAAATTTGGACAGCAAAAGATCAATCTGCATCAACTGGGTCAAGAATTTGAGCCGAAGGCGGCCCATCCCACCTCTGGTTCAATGGATCTCTGTTTGATCACCGACACACCCCTGGAACAGGTGACATCCCATCTGCAACAAAAGGGTGTACCAATCGAAGAAGGAATTGTGCAACGAACGGGGGCAATGGGGGCGATCGCCTCCCTCTACATCCGCGATCCTGACGGCAATTTAATCGAAATTTCGAATTACATCAAGTAAAAGAAGTGACAGACCTGATCCAGCGCTTCGCGCTGATATAGAAGCAAAGTTTTGTTTGAGAGCCGCGCTGAGCGCGGCTCTCAAACAAATTTTGTCCCACACGCGCTTACAAAGCGTTGTATTACTCAACGTGAACCATACCAGGACGCACACTAAACTCCGACGGTATCTCCCGCTTCTCACCTTCCTCCAAATTCCGCAGCAGCACCGTAAACGCACCTGCCCCCAGCCCATCCTGGGGAAACATGCGGTAGCAGGGCAAATCCGTCAGGTGGGATTGGTAGGACTGGAGGGCCGGAACAGAAACAGGTTGAAAATGGGGAAAGCGATCCAGCAGCCAATCCACCACCCCTTCGTTCTCTTCCTGCGAATAGGCACAGGTCATATAGGCTAGATAGCCGCCCGGTGCGGCCAACTGCGCCGAATTTGCCACGATTCTCTTTTGGCGGTTGGCGTTTTTGTTGATGTTTACCGGATGGAAGCAGCCGGGATTCTTCTCGCCCTTCGCCAGCAAAGACTGCCCCGTGCAGGGCGCATCCACCAGCACCAGATCCGCCGTCTGAGGAATTTCCTGCGCCAGGACTTGCGAATCAAGGCTGAGCACCGTTGAACCTTTTAATCCACAGCGCTTGAGGTTTGAAATCAGCGCTCCCCTGCGTTTGCCGATCACCTCATTGCAGAACATCCGCTGGGGGTGCAGCGATCTCCAGGCGAAGATGCTCTTGCCGCCGGGGGAGGCGCACATATCAAAAATGGTATGAACCGGGGTTTGAACTTGCATCACAGCAGAAGCAGCAAACACCGACGAGAAATCCAGACAGTAAAAGCTGCCCTGGTGGTGCAGCGGGTGTTGACCGGGCTTACTGCCGGGGGCGAGACGATCGACAAATTCTGGCTGCCAGTCAACGGGTGGCTCCACCTCAAACGGAAAATCGTCAGGTTTCGGTTGGCACCAGAGAATGCAGGGCGCGTAGGTCGGCGGATGAACCAGCGCATCCACAAACTGTCCCTGGGCGATCGCCTCTGAAAACAGCTTCTGGCTAAACTTCAGCAGCAGATTGGAGGGTTTCTCCATTACCCCTCCTGCTGAGATGAAACGACCAGAGGCGTTCGCTCCCGTCGAGCTGTAGTTGCAAATGGTGATTGGTCAGCGTGAGGCGCATCAGTCTGAATCAGCCTGGAAGCAGCGGCGATCGCATCCAGTCCCGTAATCTCAACCGGATAGAAGCGAACGGACCGCCTCTTTAAATCATAGTCGTAGGTCTTGTCGTAGTAGGCCAGAATCAGATCCACCGCTTCCGCCAACTGCCGATTCTGCAGAAAGTCAACGGCCTGCTGCGTCCGCAAACCACCCAGCCGTTTGCGAATCCGCTCCGTCGCCTCAATCAGCGAAGATAATTCCAGCCTGCCGTAGATCTCCACCAGCAGTTGAATTCGCTCCTCACGGGAACGGATTGCTTCAATGACGGGCGATCGCTCCATCTGGTCAAACAGCGCCTCTGGAATTCGGCACAGCCCAATCCGCTTGCTCTCCGCCTCAATCCAGACGGGCCGCTGGTCACTCAGGGCTATCCACTGCACCGCAATCTCGTTCTCAAACTGCTCATTCGTCGGTTGTGGTGGCAGGCCCAGCGAGCCAAAGCTGCTGCCCCGGTGGTGGGCGATCGCCTCCAGATCCAGCACCTGCTCCCCCTGAGCCGCCAGCTCGTGCAGAATGTCGGTCTTCCCCGTACCCGTCATTCCGCCCAGGATCAGAATCGGACGAGGCACGGCAAACGTCTCCAGCACCCACCGCCGGAAAAACTTGTAGCCCCCCTTCAGCGTCACCACCTGAAACCCCGCCATCCGCAGCACCCAGGCCACCGCCTCGCTGCGCATTCCGCCCCGCCAGCAGTGCAGCCGCAGCAGCCGCGATTCCCCGTCGCCCAATTCCTGCATCAACGCTTTGGCGCAGGCAATGAACTCGGCAGATTTGGGGCCAGCGATCGCAAATCCCAGCTCCACCGCCTCATCCCGGCCCTGCTGCTTGTAGCACGTCCCCACCTCTGCCCGTTCTTCATTCGTGAACAGCGGAAAGCTGATAGCTCCGGGAATATGCCCCTGCGCGTATTCTCCCGGACTGCGCACATCGAGGATAGGGCCGGGAGCAGCGAGAAATTCATCAACAGGGAGCGAAGAAGGCATGATGCACCAGCAGTAACGTCAGTCGGGGAGCCACGTTTCATCCAGAATAGACTGCAAGGGCCACTCACACTCTGCTGGAAAAGTTTCTAAGCCAAGCCCCGTCTCCTGAACCGCGACCGTTATCGCATCCTGATAGGCTTCAGAGAAAACTTCGACCAGGTAATAATTCAAGCTGGGGCTGTCTTTTAAGGTCTTGCGAATGCGAATCCGATGTTCTGCGATCGACCCCCGCCAGCTACCGGAGCGCTGCTGCGGCTGATACTTCCATTTCAGTAGATGAGTCAGCACAACTCTGAGATTACTTTCCAGCGATCGCCGCTCACTCCGCCCCATATCTTCAATTTCGTCAATCAGATGCGTCAAATCGAGCTGATCAAATTCCCGCCGTTGCAGGAGCAGGGTCGTTTGAGTGAGCCAGCGGTAGTAGTCCTGCTCATACAGGTTGATTGGGGCATCGGGGTGCCGAATTGCAGGATTCGTCATGGCGATGGGAAGGTGACCGTATATTCATTCTATGGGTTTGCCAATCAACAGCGTTACCCCCTTCAATCTCCTCCTTAGAAACTTGCCATAAAATAAAATCCCAGCTTTTGCTTGGCGCGGCTTCGCCGCGCCAAGCAAAAGCTGGGATTTTATTAAACAGTAGATCCCTTAGAAGGGGGAAAGTCCGGACGCCCTCCCCTTGCCAAGGGGAGGGCTGGGGTGGGGTGTATCAATGCAGATCCTTATCCCAAACCCCGATATAAATCCTCCCCTGGGCATTGCGCTCAATCATTCCCCTCACGTTCCCCCTGGAAAAGGTATAGCGGTTGGATTGCCGCTGCCGCACCGACTCCAGGCCACGCTCGATCGCGGGCGTCGCTCGCCCATCCAGCATTCCATCCAGCGTGGACTGCATCACCCGTGGATCAACAGATTGGGCGAAGGATGCCTCCGTCTGGCGGACGCGATCGCTGTCCTTGTCCAAAATGTAGGCCACCGTCACCTGATTGGGCACCAGGTCGTAGAGAACAGAGCGGGTATTGGGCCAGTAGCCGTTGTTATCCCGCTGATTCGGTTCGCCTAACAGAGAGGCAATCTCTTCTGCGCGGGTGCCGACGGCCAGACCGGGAACTGTAACCCTGCGACGATTCCCATCATCATCATCATCGTCGTCGTCGTCAGATGATTGGTTACTGGGGGGGAGTACCTGAGGTGTTTCTGCTGTCTCTGGTGAAGCCTGACTCCCAGGGGACTGCTCCGTCACCGCTGGAACTTCCGGGGGCACTTCTGGTGAGGGCAAATTGTTTGGGCTTGAGGTGCTGGCTGGATCTGGGTCAATAGCGATCGCATCCGGGTTGTCGGGAACCGGGGAAGCAGTAGGGGATGCAACTGTCGGAGTCCCGTCCTGGGGAGCACGAGAGCGCATAACGCCGATGGTAGTGGCGGTTATTGTAGCGATCGCCACCAGTCCCAACAGGCCATAAATCGGTAATCGCTTGTTTGGGGATAATAGTTGTCCTTGCCGCGCGATCGCTTGTGTTCCTGAAGGGTCAGGCGATCGACGGAGGGGAGCCGCCTGCCCGATGGGAACCGTCGCTTCCGTCAGCGGTGTCCCATGCTGTCCGTTTCCAGGATATCCGGCAATCGGCTGGCCCACTGCGACCGTGGCTTCAGTGGGAGGAGATTGCACCGCCGGGGGCGCTGGCAAGGGCAGCGGGGGATTGATTTCCGGTGGAGGAACTGCATCCGGAAGCAGCGTCAGCCATTCCGTGACCGATGCAGGGCGAAATTTGGGATCGACCGCCATCCCGCGCATCACCGCCTGGTTTACAGCGGGCGAGAGCTGCGGCTGCAAGTCGCGGGGGGCGGGCATGGGCTGGCGATCGCGCAAGATCGACGCTACAGGCACCTGCGCCGTCAGCAGCGCGTATAGCGTAGCCGCCAGTCCATAGACATCGGTGGCGGGGGTGCGCTGGGCCTGGGCGATGTATTGCTCGATGGGGGCGTATCCAGTGGAAATAATGCTGGTGTGGGTTTGCGTCATGCCGGGAGTAAATTCCCGCGCAATGCCAAAGTCAATCAGCACCACTTCCTGGGTGTCCTTCCGCAAAATGATATTGCCCGGTTTCACATCCCGGTGTAGCAGGCCGTTTTGGTGAACCACTTGCAGGGCGGCGGCCACCTGCCGGATGTAGTGGATGGCGATCGCTTCCGGCAGAGGACGACCCGGGAAAACCACCTGCTCCAGGGTGGCACCAGGGATGTAGTCCATCACCAGGTAGGGCACGTCGTCCTCAGTGAAAAAGTCGCTGATGCGCACAATATTGGGATGGTTGCACATCGCCAGTCGGCGCGCCTCATCCTGGCAGCTCCTCGCCAGGTAATCGAAATGGGGACTGCGGCGACTCGTCTCGTTCAGGGTCTTGATCACAACCCGCTGGCCCAGCGCATGGTGGAGCGCTTTGAAGGTAATGCCAAAGCCTCCTTCCCCAAGGATCTCTTCCAGCGTGTATTTCCCGGACTGGAGCGTTTTGCCAACGAGCATATCGATTTTCAGGAGGGATGCGATCGTACCGAAGCACGGTCTTAGCATAGCCATTATGGCAAATGGTCCGCATTTGCCCCAGGGGCGAAAAGCCTGTAGTGAATGGAGATGGGTAGGGTGTAACCGTCATGTGGCAGTCCAGAGTGGAGGATGCGTGTGGGCACAGTGCCGTTCGGACTTCGACGTGAGCGATCACCGAAGTCTGAGCGCTGGGTGCCCTTCAGCTTGAGCTTTCAGGAGTTCGGCGAGGCTCACTCAATCGGGCGAAAGCTCACGTCAAAACCCTGCAACCCACTTAAAAAGTAAAGTCTACTCCCTGGCAAGGTATAGCAAAGTTCACTTTTCCAGAAGAGTCTAGTAAAATAAAAGAGCGTTTGCTTTACTAGACTCTTCTGTAAGTATGTCATCCTTTACTAAGCATTCAGACCGGGGAGGTCGGTGGGAGCGACAAGGAACTGGTGAAGGTGCTTACGATGCCTTTATTCCTGCACCTTTACCTCCTACACCACCTATTGTGGTAAATCCAGCACTTCAAAGGCGACTCGAAATCGCTGGGTTGGCACTGGGACGTTTGGATGGGATTGGGCGAATACTACCAGGGCCAGAAGAACTGCTTTATAGTTACATCCGCAAAGAGGCTGTCCTGTCCAGTCAGATTGAGGGAACTCAGTCATCTATTGCTGATTTGCTGCTGCATGAGAATCAGGCAGTACCAGGGGTTGTGTTAGAAGATGTGCAAGAAGTCTCTAACTATCTTGGTGCATTGAGCTATGGTATTGAGCGGCTTTCCACATTGCCGCTTAGCTTACGATTAATTCGTGAGTTGCACGCGAGACTTGTCCAAGGCACTCGTGGCGACCAAAAAGCACCCGGAGAGTTCAGGCGTTCCCAAAACTGGATTGGGGGAAGTAAGCCAAGCGATGCAATGTTCGTACCACCGCCCCCTCATTTGCTGCCTGATATACTGAGTGCGTTTGAGAAATTTCTTCACTCTACTGATTATCCTATCCTCCTCAAAGTTGGGTTAGCCCACGCGCAATTTGAGACAATTCATCCCTTTCTTGATCGGAATGGTCGAGTCGGTCGCATGCTTATCGCACTAATGCTTGTTTCTGAAGAAGTTTTAGATCGACCGTGGCTTTATGTCAGTCTCCATTTCAAGAGGAACCGTGATCAGTATTACCGT
>JBIKWV010000185.1:0-7389 GCA_044356135.1 Elainellaceae cyanobacterium | reverse complement strand
CCAGCGATTTAGGAAATCGGCGCGATGTAGTGTTTAGAAAAGCGCTCAGGAGAAATTGAGAGTACTCACGCTACAACCTGTCCCTGCAACCAAAATGACCCAGCCCAAAAGATCCGAAAATTGGGACTGAGGGCGGCGCTGACAGGCGCTGGGATCGGGATCTTGTTCCGCAGCCTGGGCCAACTCCGCCGCAACGCGGGCAGCATAGGGTCGAATCAGAGACCATACGAGGGGAGAAAGCCAGCCTCGCAGAGTGACGGAGTAGGAGACGCGTGTACCGCACAGGGTCGATTCAACCCGGTAAGTGACTCGCTCTTCGACTCCCGGCAGGGCAATGATTCGGACACTGAGTAACTCTCTGGGCTGAACCCGCTCAACAAAGATATTGATGCGGAAGGGGAGAAAACGAGACACAGCCTGATAGATCAGCCCAGGCTTAGGAATCAGCCCTTTGGGAACGTTCGTGCTGACAATCATTGGATGCCAGGACACATCAGCCAGGTTAATAATGCGTTGCCAGAGGGCATCCACCGAAGCAGTGCTGACCGTCTGATAGGTTTCCACCTGAGGATAGGGCCGTACTGACTCCCGATGTCCCCACTTAATCCATGAACTCAGCATGATCGAACAATCCTCCGTGCTGCCCTAATTCATTGGTCTAAATCGATGACAACCAGTTGACTGGAAGTTACAGCCGTCAATATTTTGGTTTGGTTTGGACAAGGAAGTGTGGGGACGGTACCCCGACGCAGGGATTCTACCGTTCGGAGTTCGGCGAGGCTCACTCGAGCCGCTGAGCTTACCTCGAAGCCCCTGCACCTTTCCTCATCAACCTTTCGGTTGCTCTATCTGCGAAATGGGCGATTCGCAGCGAAATGAATTACACCTTGTCTTCCACAAAATATTGTAGTCGGTTGACCCATTTCGCCAGGCGGCTCTCAGAAAATCGCAGAAAATTCATCCAAATGATAGGGGAGAGGGGCTGGACGACACAAAATGCAATATTGCTTAGGGATTTCCCGGAAAATAATCATCCCATTTTTGAGTGAGAGGGTGGCTTAGCCGCCCTCTCACTCAAAAATGGGATGATTATTTTTGGAAGTCCATTACAGCAGAAATTGATGGGGTACGGTGTCATGGCACCTTCCCCCATCGAATAGGGGTGCTTTGGGTTAAGGAGATTTCTGAATATTTTCCCATAGCGCCGCGAAACGCTCTCTGCAAGAGCGTCTCGCGGCGAACTTAAGTTTTAGCGCCGATTTGTCAAAAGTCAGGACACATCAACAGGCTTTCAAGCAAACACCAACACTCAGCGGCTTAAGTTTGCCTATGGTTTTTTGTGTGTGGCGCGGCGGGTAGCGCCACACGAAAACTGGGGTTTTCTTTCTACTAGGGAGTACGGGGTGATCGAGTGGGGCGATCGCGGATGGGGCCGTTGTAATCCACTACTGTCCGCCAGTCGTTCGCAAAAACGGTGACTACAGTTTCAACGGTCGGTGTCGTAGCCCCCGGCGGGCCACCCACAAAAGTAAAAGTCCAGCTCCCATTCTCGTTATCTACGAAGGGGGAATCAGCTGAATTACCATGCATCGAAGCCTCAGCCCGGTAGTTGTTTAGCCCCCCATTTGCTCGTTCGCCCGCCTGTCGAGCCAAATTCTTTGCTTTATTTAGGGGATTGAGTACCTGAGACGAGACAGCGGGGGTGGGAGCTTCGGAGGGAGCGGCGGCGGGTGTCGTCTGGGCAATGCTTTCCGAACGATGCAAATCGGGGCCTGGATCCCCAGCAGAAGCCGCCGAAGGTTGAGCAGTGGCCATCCATCCAGCGGCCATCAATGAAAGTGCAACAAGCCACTTAAAGCAGGGTGTATACCCGAGAATTTGTTTCATACAGGGAACTTGTGACAAAAACAGGACGCCCTCACGTCGAGGGGTGCCAACGTTATAGCAATCGGAACCCTGTTTTGAGAACCTGTGCAGGAGGGATCAATCCTGAAGCAGGTGTGTTACAAACAATTCACCTTGCTTTACATTGCTTGGCAATTTGTCCGAGGGTGACCATTCCGATCTAGGCTAGACTTCAGTCTAAAAACCGAGTTCCAGGGCGTGTTCAATTGTTACATTCACCCCCTTTTGCTCTGACACTTTGCCTTCACTCACCAACAGCCCACCACTCAAACCCCTTTAGCAAGTCTTTTCAGCATCATGTCCAATCTCCCGACCTCCGAAGCAACCTCCCAAGTCAACAGCGCTCCGCCCTCCGATTCGAGAGAAAGAATCAGCCACTTCCTCAAAGACTTCCAGGATCAGATTTGTCAGGCGTTGGCGGAGGCCGATGGCGCAGGCAGTTTCCAGGAGGATAGCTGGGAGCGGGAGGAAGGAGGCGGTGGGCGATCGCGCGTCCTCAAAAATGGCGCTATTTTCGAGCAGGGTGGCGTCAACTTTTCTGAGGTCTGGGGCAAAGACCTGCCCCCCTCGATTCTGGTACAGCGCCCCGAAGCAACAGGCCACGGATTCTATGCCACAGGCACGTCGATGGTATTGCATCCCCGCAGTCCCTACATCCCCACCGTCCACCTCAACTATCGCTACTTTGAGGCGGGGCCCGTCTGGTGGTTTGGTGGCGGCATAGACCTCACCCCTTACTACCCCTTCGCCGAAGACGCAGCCCACTTCCACCGCACCCTGAAGCAGGCGTGCGATCGCCATCACAGCCACTACTACCCTGCCTTCAAGCACTGGTGCGACGAATACTTCTATCTGAAGCACCGCAAGGAACCCCGTGGTGTTGGCGGCATCTTCTTCGACTACCAGGACAGCCGCAGCCGTCTGTATCAAGGACCCAATCCTCAAGGGGAAGCGGCCCAGTACAGCAACACGGTTGGAGAACTGGAAACCCGTAGCTGGGATGACATCTTTGCCTTTGTCCAGTCAGCGGGTCATGCCTTCCTTCCGGCCTATCTGCCCATCGTGGAGCGTCGTCGCAACCTGGAGTGGGGCGATCGCGAGCGAGACTTTCAACTCTATCGGCGTGGACGCTACGTTGAGTTCAACCTGGTCTATGACCGGGGGACAATTTTTGGCCTGCAAACCAATGGCCGAACCGAGTCTATCCTGATGTCGCTCCCTCCGATGGTGCGCTGGGAGTACAGCTACCACCCCGAACCCAATACACCCGAAGCAGAACTCTATGACGTTTTCCTGAAGCCACAGGACTGGGTCAACTGGAACACCTAAACAAATCAGGAGAGCGTGGCTGAGCCGCGCTCTTTTTGTTGAAGTCAGTTTGCGCAATTCCCCGGACGTATTTGTGCGATTTGCCTGTCAGGTGGGAAGAATAACTCAAAAGAGTCTGGTGGATAGATGCAGCCCGATGACGGCTGGCATCGCCTGGAGGTTCACACAATCCACGGAAGGTATGAATATCGTCATGGAACAAGTTACGCGCACGACTCAGGATGGAAAAACCATCATTGTTCTGACCCCCGCAGGACGACTCGACATCACGACTGCATGGCAGTTCCGTCTCAAACTGCAGGAGTGCATCTCGCGGCTCAGCCCGCATATCGTGGTGAATCTGGGGCAGGTTAACTTTATTGACAGTTCTGGCCTCACCTCCCTCGTCGCTGGCATGCGCGATGCCGACAAGGTGAAGGGCAGCTTCCGGATTTGTAACGTTCACCCGGAAGCCAAGCTGGTGTTTGAAGTCACGATGATGGACTCCGTGTTTGAAATCTTTGATACAGAGGCCGAAGCCCTGGAGGGTGTACCCAGAGGCATTGCCCATCAAGCCTGATGCTTTCGTCCCGCTTCGGCGAGACTGTGGAATAATGGGAAACAGACTTATTTCAAGGATTTCCCGTGAACGACGTTCGGACTGTCTCGGATACCAAACGGGCATTTTATAGCCTGCACACGCGCCCCATCAATGCCATCTACCGTCGGGTAGTGGAAGAGCTGATGGTGGAGATGCACCTGCTGTCGGTCAACGTCGATTTTCGCTACGACCCCATCTATGCACTGGGGGTTGTGACCACCTTCGACCGCTTCATGCAGGGCTATCGACCAGAGCAGGACAAAGACTCAATCTTTATCGCCCTCTGCAAATCGATTAACGGTGACCCCGACAAATACCGTCAGAACGCTGAGCAAGTGCGCTCTGAAGTTTCCCATCAGTCCATTGATGGCCTCCTCTCCCAGTTCCAGAACCTTCCCTCCGAACCGGGCGACGGCCTGTGGAATATATTGGGAGCGATCGCCCACAATTCCTCCTTCAGGTACAATCGCCTGTTCGCTATTGGCCTCTACACGCTCCTCGAACAGATTGACTCCGACCTGGTCAAAGACGAAAAGCGCCGCAACGATTCACTGGCAAAGATCAGCGAGTCCTTGAAGCTCTCCACCGATAAGATTCAGAAAGACCTGGAACTCTACCGCAGCAACCTGGACAAAATGATCCAGGCGCAGGCCGTAATGGAGGACATTCTGAAGGCCGACCGGAAGAAAAAAGAAGAACGCGAAAAAGCCAAAGAAGCCGCCGCATCTCCTCCGCCTGCATCCTCCCCCGAAGCCTCTTAATAAAAAAAGAATGCCGCATGCTTCGCATGCGGCATTCTTTTTTTAGTTACCCACGACTCAGCCATCCAGCGATCGTGGGTAAACCGCTGTGGGCCGTCGCCCTCCCACGAGCAATCTGATAGTAGGGGGGGTGGGCTCCGACGTGAGATCAGCGTTCGACGGCTCGACTGAGCGATCGCCGAAGTCTGAGCGCTCACGCCGAAGTCCGAACGTGGACGCTTCACCCCCCAAGCGGGGTGGGGTGGGGGGCAAGCCGCCCCCCAAGAAGTCTGCACGTAGCCAATAGAATCAGGAGCGGCGGGCAAGATGCCCGCCCTACAGGAGGCAAACCCACATTACATCTCTTGCAGCAATGGTAGATAATACAGAATAACTACTCTACTTCAGGACTCACCTCCACGAATTGCAGCGGAATAACGCCACATTTAGGGCGTAATTTAACGTAACCTACTAGATATAGCAGTCAGGATCGAGTACGCTTAACTCATTCCAGACGCTGATGGTGCGCTCCATGCCCTCCGCTGACCACCCTCGGTAGCCCTCAAACCAAATACTGAGTCCCTATGTCCTTCGTTGGCCTGCACATCCACAGCGACTACAGTCTCCTTGACGGAGCCAGCCAGCTCGACCAGCTTGTTCAGCGAGCGGCAGAACTCGAAATGCCTGCGATCGCCCTCACCGACCACGGCGTCATGTACGGCGCGATCGAACTGCTGAAAGTTTGCAAAGCCAACGGTAATGTCAAGCCAATTATCGGCAACGAGATGTACGTCATCAACGGCGACATCACCAAGCAGGAGCGTCGTCCCAAATACCATCAGGTGGTTCTGGCCAAAAATACCCAGGGCTACAAGAATCTGGTCAAACTCACCACCATTTCTCACCTGCAGGGCGTCCAGGGCAGAGGAATTTTCTCCCGCCCCTGTATCAATAAGGATTTGCTGGAGCAATACAAAGAAGGATTGATTGTCACCAGCGCCTGCCTCGGCGGTGAAATTCCCCAGGCCATCATGCAGGGACGCCCCGACGTGGCCCGTCGTGTTGCCCAGTGGTACAAAGATATCTTTGCAGACGATTTCTATCTGGAGCTTCAGGATCACGGTTCCCCGGAGGATCGGATCGTCAACGTCGAAATCGTGCGTATCGCCCAGGAATTCGACATCCGCTTCCTCTGCACCAACGATTCCCACTTTATCTCCTGCTACGACGTCGAGGCCCATGACGCCCTGCTCTGCATCCAGACCGGGAAACTGATCACCGAAGACAAACGACTGCGCTACAGCGGCACCGAGTACCTGAAATCCGTCGATGAGATGCGGCGGCTGTTCCGCGATCACCTGACGGATGAGGTGATTGAGGAGGCGATCGCCACCACCCTGGACGTCGCCGCTAAAATCGAAGAGTACAAAATCCTGGGTGAACCGCGTCTGCCCAACTACCCCATTCCCGAAGGTCAAACCGCCGAGGGCTATGTCGTCGAGATCGCCCAGCAGGGTTTAGTTGAGCGGCTCAAAAGCAAAACCTTCGACGATGTACCCCAGGAGTACAAGGAACGGCTGGACTTTGAACTCCAGGTGATCCACCAGATGGGTTTTTCCACCTACTTTCTGGTGGTGTGGGACTACATTAAGTTCGCACGGGATCACAATATTCCCGTCGGTCCAGGGCGCGGCTCTGCTGCCGGATCGCTGGTCGCCTACTGTATGCGGATCACGAATATCGACCCCGTGCATCACGGCCTGCTGTTTGAGCGCTTCCTCAACCCCGAACGCAAATCGATGCCGGATATTGATACCGACTTCTGCATCGATCGCCGCGACGAAGTCATCCATTACGTCACCGATAAATACGGCAAAGACCATGTTGCTCAGATCATCACCTTCAACCGCATGACCTCTAAAGCGGTGTTAAAGGATGTGGCGCGGGTACTCGACATCCCCTACGGCGAATCGGACAAGATGGCGAAGATGATTCCCGTGTTTCGCGGTAAGCCTGCCAAACTCAAGGTGATGATTGGCAACGACACACCGGAACCGGAGTTCAAGCGCCGCTACGAGAGTGACGAAGCCGTTCCCAATACCAGCGTTACCTACCGCCGCTGGATTGACATGGCCATGCGGATCGAGGGCACCAACAAAACTTACGGGGTCCATGCTGCCGGGGTGGTGATCTCCTCTGACCCTTTAGACGAAGTAGTGCCGCTGCAATACAACGATAAGGGGTCGGTCATCACCCAGTATTTTATGGAAGACATCGAAGCAATGGGCCTGCTGAAGATGGACTTCCTGGGGCTGAAGAACCTGACCATGATCCAGAAAACCGTGGATCTGATCGAGAAAACGCACCAGCGCAAAATCGACCTGGATGAGCTACCGATGCAGGATAGCGAGTCCTACGGTCTGCTGGCGAAGGGCTGGCTGGAGGGCATTTTCCAGCTAGAGTCCTCCGGGATGCGGCAGATTGTGCGCGATCTGAAACCCTCCGGTCTGGAGGACATCTCCTCGGTGCTGGCCCTCTACCGTCCGGGTCCCCTCGACGCGGGACTGATTCCCAAATTCATCAACCGCAAACACGGGCGTGAGCAGATTGATTACGCCGATAAAATCCTGGAACCCATCCTGAACGAGACCTACGGCATTATGGTCTACCAGGAGCAGATCATGAAAATCGCCCAGGATATGGCAGGCTACTCCCTGGGGCAGGCCGACCTGCTGCGGCGGGCGATGGGTAAGAAGAAACCTGCCGAGATGGAGAAGCACCGGGCCACCTTTGTTGGAGGTTCAGAAAAAAACGGGGTTCCCACAAAAGTCGCTG